>NZ_JBFTOJ010000049.1:0-29371 GCF_056397905.1 Stenotrophomonas sp. 05L414_2 | reverse complement strand
CCGTTTTCCTGCGGAAAACGGATCTGACCCCGGAAGCACTGCGCCGTTGGCTGGACAACACCTGGCGAGGCCGCAAAAGAAAACGCCCCAGCGCAGGGCCGGGGCGTTTTCGTGCCTCAGGTCAGGCAGGTATCAGAATTCCTGCCAGTCTCCATCAGCCAGTTCGGTGGCCATGGATCGGCCGCCAGTGCTGCGGCGGGCCGGCGGTGCGGCCGCTGCCGGAGCCGGGGCTGCCGGTGCCGACGCGCGCGGTGCCGGTGCGCGCGTGGCGACCACGGCTTCGGCTTCGTCGACCACGAAGATCGAGACCGCCTCGCTGAGGTGGCCCGCCTGTTCTTCCATCGCACGTGCGGCGGCGGTGGCTTCTTCCACCAGCGCGGCGTTCTGCTGGGTGGTTTCGTCCATCTGCACCACGGTCTGGTTGACCTGTTCGATGCCGGCGCTCTGCTCCTGCGAGGCAGCAGAGATCTCGGACATGATGTCAGTGACGCGCTGCACCGAGGCAACAATTTCGCCCATGGTGGCGCCGGCCTTGTGCACCAGTGCCGAGCCGTCGTTGACCTTGCCGACCGAGTCGTCGATCAGGCCCTTGATTTCCTTGGCGGCGGCGGCCGAGCGCTGGGCGAGGGTGCGCACTTCGCTGGCGACCACGGCGAAACCACGGCCCTGTTCGCCGGCACGGGCCGCTTCCACCGCGGCGTTCAGCGCCAGGATGTTGGTCTGGAAGGCAATGCCGTCGATGACCGAGATGATTTCCGCGATCTTCTTCGACGAGGCCTGGATGGCCGACATGGTGGTGACCACCTGGCCGACCACTTCGCCACCCTGCGATGCCACGCCATGCGCGCCGATGGCGAGCTGGTTGGCCTGGCGGGCGTGCTCGGCGTTCTGGCGCACGGTGGAGGTCAGTTCTTCCATCGAGGCGGCGGTTTCTTCCAGGTTCGCGGCCTGCTGTTCGGTACGGCGCGACAGGTCGCTGTTGCCGGAGGCGATTTCACCGGCGGCCGAGCTGATCGCACGGCTGGACTGCTTGATGCGGGTGACGATCTCGCTCAGCTGCGCGGCGGTGGCATTGGCATCGTCGCGCATGCGGGCGAACACGCCCTGATAGTCGCCGTGCATGCGCACGGTCAGGTCACCCTGCGACAGTGCGGCGAGCAGGCCGGAAATCTGTTCGATGCTGCCCGAGTTGGCGTCCAGCAGGCCGTTGATCTGCTGGGCCAGCTGCAGGAAGAAGCCTTCCTTGTCGTTGGCATCGATGCGGCCGGACAGGTCGCCGGCAGCGGCCTGGGCGATCACCCGTGCCACTTCCGCCTCGACCTGCGCTTCCTGGGTGCGGTCGCGCCATTCCACCACGTAGCCGACGGTGTCGCCGTCTTCGTTGCGGATGGTCGACACGACCTGGGCGAACTGGGCATCGCCATACTGCATCGGGCGGCGGGCAACGCCATGCTGCTTGAGGTTGGCCAGCAGGGTGTTGTCCATCTCACCACGGTGCTCGAGCACGGTGACCGGCTTGCCGACCAGCGAGGCGTGGACGTCGAAGTCGGGCAGGTCGCGGCGCAGCTCGTCCTGGTACTGGGCCAGGGTCTGCTGCAGGGCGCGGTTGCTGTAGACGATGGTGTTGTTGGGGTCGGTGAGGTAGACGCCGGTCGAGCTGTAATCCAGCGCGGTGCGGATGCGCAGGTTCTCGCGGGCGATGGCCTGGTCGGTTTCGGTGCGCTCGCGCAGGTCGCGCTGCATGCGCTGCATGGCCTGCATCAGTTCGCCCACTTCGTCCTGGCGGCTGACGTCGATATGGCCATCAAGCTTGCCACCGGCGACGTCGTTGGCGACCGAGACGGCGCCACGCACGCTGCCGACCAGGGCACGGGCGAACAGCCACACCAGCACCAGGCCGAGCGCGGCGCCGCCGAGCAGGGCGATGACGGTCARCACGGCCGAGGCGGAGTAGGTGGAGGCGGYTTCGTCGCGCGAGGCGCGGGCGAGGCGGTTGTCTTCGGCGATCAGCGCTTCAAGCGCAGCGCCGGCCTTGCGGTGTTTGGTGCGGGTCTCGCCGACGAAGGTGTCGATCGCATCGTCGGGCAGGTCCAGCTCCAGCATTTCGGTGACGCTGTCATAGGAGGCCAGCGCGTCCTTCCAGTCCTTGGCGAAGGTGTCGAACAGCTTCTTCTGCTGTGCGTTGTCGACCAGCTTCGGATAGTCCTTGATCGACTTGTCCATGCTGGTGCGCAGTTCGACGGCCTGCTTGCGGGCGTCGGCCTTGACGTCGTCGCTGGCGCGGATCAGCTGCTGGTAGGCGCTGTTGCGGTACTCGCCGAGCATGCCGCGCATCTCGCCGGCCATGCGGATGCYTTCCATGCGTGAACCAGCCAGTTCGGTGGTCACGTTGTTCAGCGAATGCAGGCCACGGTAGGCGACGATGCCCTGCAGCAGCATCACCAGCAAGAGGACACCGAAGGTCAGCATGAGCTTCGGCATCAGTTTCAGGTTGTTGATCCACGGCATGGGCGTTGCGATCTCCTAAGGCAGACGCGGCCGGGCGCGGGGCCCGGTTGCAACAGCCACGCCGGCACGCTGGCCGGCGCGGTCTGACGGACAGCGGATTACTTGATGTTGGCCAGCTTCAGGCTGGACGGCGAGCTGACTTCGATTTCCGCGCGCGAGGCGTCGCGCTGGATCTTGCCGATCACGCACACGGTCTTGCCTTCCAGGGTTTCCAGCGGGAAGGAGAACTTGCCGCGGTTCTCGCCGGCGATGCGTGCCGAGAAGGTGTGGCGCGGGAAGGCACCGCCCATGTACAGGAAGGTCGGCTGGCCTTCGGAACCTTCTGCGAAGCGGGCCTTTTCGACCTTGCCGCAGACCATGCCGTCCTTGCCGACGGCGCGCGGTGCCATCTCCGGCGGAATCATCTCGGCCGACTGCGCGAAGGCGGAGGAAGCGGTGGTGGCCAGGACGGCAGCCGAAACGAACGCAAGCAGGGACTTCATCGGGGTGATTCTCCGGGGATGGTGATGGTGGATCCGGCCTTGGCGCGTTCCTGCGCGACCGGCTTCTGTCCCCCTATCGGCGTGGATGAGGGGAACTGAAGGGCTGCGTAACAGAAACGTGAAAAAGGTCCGTTTGCTCAGGCGGCAGCGTCTTCGACGACGTTGGTCTGACCCATGTCGGCGCTGTCCAGCAGGGTTTCGATATCCAGCAGGATCAGCATGCGGTCGTCGTGGGTGCCGATGCCGGAGATGAAGCGGGTGTCGACGGCGGCGCCGAATTCCGGGGTCGGGCGGATCTGCTCGGCCGACAGCGGGATCACGTCGGAGACGCTGTCGACCACGATGCCGACCACGCGGTCTTCCACGTTGAGCACGATCATCACGGTGAAGGCGTCGTAGCGGGCGTCTTCCAGGCGCAGCTTCAGGCGCAGGTCGATCACCGGCACGATGGTGCCGCGCAGGTTGATCACGCCCTTGATGTAGTCCGGGGCATCGGGGACGCGGGTGACGGCGTCGTAGCCGCGGATTTCCTGCACCTTGAGGATGTCCACGCCGTAGTGCTCGGCACCGAGGGTGAAGCTGAGGAATTCGCCATCGGCGCCGGCGGCGGAGCTGTTCTTGTCGTTCATCGAGGGGTCCTGGTTCTGCCGGAAGTGCCGGTGTCAGGCTCGATATCGGCCCCTGGGTGGGGGACTTTAGGCATCTGGTAGTGCCGGCCGCTGGCCGGCAATCCTGCATCCACGCATGGCGCGGATCTACCTGGGAGGGGGGTGGCGGCCGCTGGCCGGCAGTTCCTGCATCCACGCATGGCGTGGATCTACTGGCACCGGTATCCACGCGGTTTCGAGGTTGCCGGCCAGCGGCCGGCACTACCCGCCGTGGGGGTGTCAGAGCTCGCCGTTGCGGCGTGCCTTGCGCTGGCGGTCGATGCGGAAGATGTAGCGCTGGATGGCGCTGTCGCCGCCGCGCGGCAGGTCGTCGAAACGCATGCCGACGCGCTTGACCTCGGTGCCGTTGGGCAGGCGTTGCGGCAGCAGGTTGCAGACCACCAGTTCGATCTGCAGGTCCGGGYCATCGGGCATCGACAGCTGCGCCCGGTAGCGCTGCTGCAGGCTGAAGATGGCGCAGTCGGTGGGCACGGTTACCGCCAGGCCGCCGCCACTGATGTCCACCACCCGCATCGACAAGGCTTCGGCGCGGGCCTCGCCCGGTGGCAGCAGCAATTGCGGTGAGTCGGTGATGGGGGTCTCCAGCCGGTACAGTTCGCGTCGCTGCAGGTGCACCAGTTCATCGGGCAGCGGTGCACGGAACGCCACATGGCCCTCGTTGTCCACGCGCTGCAGGTCATGCAGGCGGAAACGCACCAGTACCCGTTCCAGCTGGGCGAAGCAGAGCAGGTGGTCGGACTGTTCGGCGGCGCGGTTGGAAGCCTCCTGCGGGCTGCCATCGAGCAGCAGGAAATCCTCGTCGTCGTCCAGTTCAAGCAGGGCGGTGGGGAAGGATCGATCGCGGCCGTCGATATGGGCGTTGATCAGTGATCGCTGGTCGATCAGTGAACGCAGCAGCTGCCGCACCTGGCGGGGGTTGCGGACCAGGAAGCGATCATCCGCGGCGTCGGCCGCATGGACTTCGGGCAGTGCAGTGTCGTGGCCGTCGGACATGGAATCTGTGGTCAGGGGCGGGCGCCGACGCGTGTGGGCGCGTGGCTCGAAAGAGGTATCGGCTGCGTTGCGGATTTATGTAGCACCGAACGCACTCGTTTGCTCCGTTGTGCCATGCCCGCGGCGGTCGGGCAAGCGTGGTGCCCGGGCCGGGCATGGCCCGGCGCTGCCTTTCCGCTGACGGGGTGGCGCGCGGCCACCCCGATGCTGCGATCAGAACTCCTGCCAGTCGCCGTCACCGGCCAGGGCCGGCTGCGCAACGGGCTTGCGCACGCGCGCGGGTGCGGCGATGGATGCGGGCGCCGCCTTGCGCGGAGCACTGCTGGCCACGGCCATGGCTGCGCGCGGTATCGCATTGCCCGCGCTCGGTGCGGCCAGGCGGAAGCGTGCGACGGCCTCGCCCAGCTGTGCGGCCTGGTCTTCCATCGCCCGCGCTGCGGCGGTGGCTTCTTCCACCAGCGCGGCGTTCTGCTGGGTGGTTTCGTCCATCTGCACCACGGTCTGGTTGACCTGCTCGATGCCGGCCGACTGTTCCTGCGAGGCGGCGGAGATCTCGGCCATGATGTCGGTCACGCGCTGCACCGACGCGACGATCTCGCCCATGGTGCTGCCGGCCTGGTGGACCAGGCTGGAACCCTCGGCGACCTTGCCGACCGAKTCGTCGATCAGSCCCTTGATYTCCTTGGCGGCGGCGGCCGAGCGCTGGGCGAGGGTACGCACYTCGCTGGCGACCACGGCRAAGCCACGGCCCTGTTCGCCGGCACGGGCCGCTTCCACTGCGGCATTCAGCGCCAGGATGTTGGTCTGGAAGGCGATGCCATCGATGACCGAGATGATCTCGGCGATCTTCTTCGAGGAGGCTTCGATGGCCGACATGGTGGTGACCACCTGGCCGACCACTTCACCGCCCTGCGAGGCCACGCCGTGCGCACCGATGGCGAGCTGGTTGGCCTGGCGCGCATGTTCGGCGTTCTGGCGAACGGTGGAGGTCAGTTCCTCCATCGAGGCGGCGGTTTCTTCCAGGTTGGCCGCCTGCTGTTCGGTACGGCGTGACAGGTCACTATTGCCCGAGGCGATTTCGCCTGAGGCCAGGGTGATGCTCGAGGTGCTGGCCTGGATCTGGCTGACGATCTGGGTCAACTGGGCGACGGTGGTGTTGGCATCGTCACGCATGCGGGCGAACACGCCGTGGAACTGGCCGTCCATGCGTGCGGTCAGGTCGCCCGCGGCGATGGACTGCAGCAGCTGCGACAGCTGGCCAAGATTGCCGTCGGCGACCTCCATCATGCTGTTGAGCTGCTCGATCATCACGCGGAAATCGTGATCGAAGCGCTGCGCATCGCCGCGCTGGCTGAAGTCGCCGGCGGCGGCGGCCGATGCCAGCTGCTGGATCTGCGTGTTGATGGCCAGCAGGCTGGCCTTGGCCGCATCCATCGATTCGTGCAGGATCGCGCGGCTGCCCGGCAACCGGCGCGCATCGGGGGTGAGGTTGCCGGTGGCGTACTGGTTGAGCACATCGATGGCATCACGGATCGCATCGAGGTGTTCGAAGATCACCGTGTTGATGCCGCCGGCGAGCTGGCCATAGACGCCCGGGAAGTCTTCCGGAATGCGGTGGCTGATATCGGGGCCGGCATGCATCTGTGCCATCAGCTGGGTCTGCTCGGAGAAGCGACGCAGCATCGCGGTCATCTCCGCGGTGGCCGCCAACATGCGACCCGCCTCATCCTTGCCGGTGGCCTGGGTAGTGACGCTGAGATCGCCGCGGGCGACGGCCTGGATGGCGTGCACGGCCTTGCCCAGCGGGCCGACCACGGCGCGCGAGATGATCACGGCCAGGGTGGCGGCGACCACGACCAGCAGCACGATGGCGGCGATGATGGCCAGCATGCTGTTGCGGTGGGTCGCGTTGGCGTCGTCGATCTTGCCCTGCATCTGGGTTCCCAGCAGCGCACCCAGCGCCTTCAGGTCTTCAAAGGCTTTGCGGCGCAGGGGGCGCGACTGCTCATCGGAAATCTGCCGGGCCGCTTCGCCATCACCGGCGGTGGCCGCTTCGCGCAGCTTGGTATTGGCGGCGAAGTAGCCATCGACGTCGGCCTGCACGGCCTGGTACAGCGCGCGTTCCTTGTCGCCGGCCGGCAGTTTGGCATAGGCCGCCAGCTGCTCGCGCACCACCGCAGCGGTGTCGTTCATGCGCTTGTTGTAGTCGGCGACCTTCTCCGGCTGGTCCAGCATGCTGATCTGGGCCAGCTCATAGGTGCGGAACTCACCCAGCTGCGAGCGCACTTCACCGAGGTACTGCACCGATGGAATGTCGTTGGTCGCCATCGAGGTCAGCTTGGCGTTGGCTTCGGACAGGCGGACCAGGGCGAACGCACCCAGCACGACGGTCATCAGGGTGGTCAGGGTGAATCCCACAGCCAGCTTGCGGGCGATGGGCAGATCGTGGAACCACTTCATGCAGGGTGCTCCAAGGTGGGCAGAATACCGGCGGCGGCGCCGCGGGCAAAAGGTCGTTGCAGGAGGGAACGGTGGTGCCGGGTGAAGGATCGGTGACTGCCGTCAACCCGAGATAGCGGCGCAGCTGCGCCGTACTTTATGGACCGATGTCACATTCGCTGGCGTAGGGGAAACCAACGGAAAGCAAGCAGTGGCGGGGCTTTCGCCGTGGCGGCGTGGTTTCAGGCGAAACCATGCGCCCGATCAGGTTCACGACACAGGACGACGGAGTTCACAGTTGCGGGCGCCGCCGCGTTGCGCGTGGGTACGATTGCGGCCTGCGCCCGCGCGCAAACGAAAACCGCCGCCCCGGAGGGCGGCGGTCAGGTACAACGTGTAGCGCAGCTCAGGCGGCCTGCGGTACCCGCAGCGAACGCACCAGGCCGCCGATGTCGACGATCAGGGCGACGCGGCCATCGCCGAGGATTGTGGCACCGGAGACCCCGCCGATGCGGCGGTAGTTGTTCTCGATGTTCTTCACCACGACCTGCTGCTGGCCGACCAGTTCGTCCACTTCCAGCGCGATCTTCTGGCCATCGCCTTCAACCACCACCACCAGCGATTCACTGCCGGGTGCACGCTGGCCATAGCCGTAGTACTCGCTCAGCGACAGGATCGGCAGGTATTCGCCACGCACGCGCAGCACGCGGCCTTCGCCGGCCATGCTGCGGATGTCGTCAGGCTGCGGCTGCAGTGCTTCAAGCACGTAGGCCAGCGGCAGGATCAGGGTTTCGCCGGCCACCGCCACGGTCATGCCGTCGAGGATGGCCAGGGTCAACGGCAGCCGGATCAGCGTACGGGTGCCGGTGCCGAGGCCGCTTTCAATCTGCACCTCGCCACCGAGCGCCTGGATGTTGCGGCGGACCACGTCCATGCCCACGCCACGACCGGACAGGTCGGTGACCGCATCGGCGGTGGAGAAGCCGGGCTGGAAGATCAGGTCCCAGACCTGCGAGTCGGTGGGGTTGTCCGGTACGGCCAGGCCGCGTTCCTGCGCCTTGGCCAGGATCTTCTCGCGGTTCAGGCCGCGGCCGTCGTCGCTGACTTCGATGACGATGTGGCCGCCCTGGTGCGAGGCCGCCAGGGTGATCGTGCCGGTCTCGTCCTTGCCAGCATCGCGACGCACGTCCGGCATTTCCAGGCCGTGGTCGATGGAATTGCGGACCAGATGCACCAGCGGATCGGCGATCTTCTCGATCAGGCCCTTGTCCAGCTCGGTGCCTTCGCCGATGGTGCGCAGGCGCACGTGCTTGCCCAGGCGGCCGGACAGGTCGCGGACCAGGCGCGGGAAGCGGCGGAACACTGCGTCGACCGGCAGCATGCGCACGCCGATCACAGCCTCCTGCAGGTCACGGGTATTGCGTTCAAGCAGGTCCAGGCCGGCGAACAGGCTCTCGGCATGCACCGGGTCCAGCGCGTGCGAGACCTGCTTGAGCATGGCCTGGGTGATGACCAGCTCACCGACCAGGTTGATCAGTGCATCGACCTTGTCGACGCTGACACGGATGGAGGTTTCTGCTTCCTGGCTGGCCCCGGTGCTGGCCGTCGGTGCGGCAGCGGCGGGCGCAGGGGCAGCGACCGGCGCGGCAGCCGGTGCCTGGGTGGCCAGGCTTGGTGGTGCGGCCGGACGGATGTCCAGTTCGCAGTCGTCCAGCACCCAGGCGAAGGTGTCTTCGATCTTGCTGCGCGGCACCTTGCCGACCAGGCCCAGGTCCCACGCCAGGTGGGCTTCAAGCGGGTCGAGCTGGGCGAAGCCGGGCAGGCGATCCATGCGCGCGGCCACCTGCAGCGAACCCAGGTGTTCCAGTTCGCGGATGATGCGCAACGGGTCGTTGCCACTCATGAACAGTGACGGCGCCGGGGTGAAGCCGATCTGCCAGGCTTCCGGCGTGTCGTCCACCTTGCTGGCGGCAGCGGGTGCAGCGGCGGCGGGTGTCTGGCCGGACAGCACCGCTTCCAGGCGCGCCTTCACCGCAGCGACCGCTGCAGGATCGGCGGGCTGGCCGTGCTCGGCCTCGCGCAACAGGGCGCGCAGTACGTCCACCGACGACAGCATCGCATCGACGGCGTTGCCTTCCAGTGCGCGCTTGCCGGCCCGCAGCTCATCGAGCAGCGTTTCCAGCACGTGGGTCAGCCCGGCGATGGCATCGAAGCCGAACGTGCCTGCGCCACCCTTGATGGAGTGGGCGGCACGGAACACCGAGTTGATGATCTCCGGGTCCTGTTGTCCCGATTCCAGGGCCAGCAGGCCAGCCTCCATGGCGTCGAGGCCTTCGCGGCTCTCCTCGAAGAAGGTGGCGTGGAAGCGTTGCAGGTCCATGCTCATGGCAGTGGCAATCCGGAAGCGAAGAGGGGGAGCAGTGCGGGGCGATCAGCCCAGCACTTTCTGCACGGTGGCGACCAGCTGTTCGGGATTGAACGGCTTCACCAGCCAGCCGGTCGCACCGGCGGCCTTGCCTTCGGACTTCTTGTCCGCTGCCGACTCGGTGGTCAGCATCAGCATCGGCGTGAACTTGTAGTCCGGCAGCTGGCGCAGTTCGCGGATCAGCGCGATGCCGTCCATGTTCGGCATGTTGACGTCGGTGACCACCGCATTGAAGCGCTGGCCCTTGGCACGTCCGAGCGCGACCGCGCCGTCTTCAGCTTCTTCGACGGCAAAACCGGCCGAGGTGAGGGCGAAGGAAACCATCTGGCGCATCGACGCCGAATCGTCCACCACCAAGATACGTGCGCTCATGCAGCGTTCTCCACAGATTTCAGGTTGTCATGGGGTACGTCCAGGCCCAGGGCCTGGGTGACGCCCAACAGGCGTGCAGCGTCACGGAAGGTTGCAGTGCAACCGTGGAAGCCGGTGCCCAGGCCTGCCTCGCGGCGGGCCTGCACGAAGGCGCACAGCACCTGCATGCTGGCGGTGTGGATGCGGCCGACCTGGCTTGCATCCAGGGTCAGCTCGCCTGCTTCCGCCACCAAGGGCGAAAGGCGGTTCTTGAGCTCGGTGCTGCTCTCGATGCCGAGATCCTCACCCAGTTCGACAGTGCTCATCGTTGCTCCGGACAAACGGTTCCAGCATTCATAACGGCACCGTGGGGCGGTTCTTTAGGGGTATCGGCGCTGCGCGCCGATTCAGAGCACGGATTCACCCCAGCAGCTGCGTGGCGTCGAGCAGGATCATCGGCCGCTGGCTGATGCGGGCCACGCCACGGAACAGTTCATTGGAGATCTGGCAGATGCGGGCGGTATCGGGTGGTTCGATCTGCGAGTCGGTCAGGTTGGCGACGTCCTCCACGGCCGACACACGCAGGCCCAAGGTCTCGCCGTTCTCTTCAAGCACGACGATGCGGGTCTGCGCGTCATCCTCGGCGGAGGCCGCACCCAGGTGCAGGCCGAGATCCATCACCGGCACCACCTGGCCACGCAGGTTCATGATGCCGAGCATTTCCGGGGCAGTGCCGCGCAATGGCAGCAACGGCACCGGCAGCACCACTTCCTGCACCTTCAGCAGTTCCAGCGCGTAGGCCTGGGTGCCACAGCGCAGGCGCAGCCAACGCGACGTGCGTTCGCCGGCGCGGCGGTTCTGCGGATGCGGGCTGCTGGCGGGCTGATGCGCCTGGGCCTGCAGCTCCTGCCAGGAACCGGGGCGGTTGCTGGAGGGGGTGTCCACCGCGAGCCGTGGCGGCGATGCGACGGCGGCGCGGGTCATCGATGGCATCGGTGCTGGTGCGGGGCGCGCGGCGGCCTTGGCAACGGCCGGCGCAGCGATGGCAGCAACCACTTCGCCGTCGGCGGCGGCTTCGAAGGCGGCCTGCAACCCGGGGCTGTCGGTGTGCGCCAGGCTGTCGGCGGCGTCGGTTTCGTAGATCACTTCGTCCGGCAGGTCATCCCAGGTGGGTTCCGGCGCGGGCGGTGCGACAGCGGCATTGGCCACCGGCGCGGTTTCATGGACGACCTCGGCCGGCAGGTCGTCCCAGGTGGGCTCGCGCTCTGTGTCGATCGCAAGCACGTTGGCGGCGTCGAAAGCAGCCTCCAAGGCCGCATCATCGTTGGCCGGAGCGGCTGCGACGGCGTCGGTTTCGTAGATCACTTCCGCCGGCAGATCGTCCCAGGTCGGCTCGCGCCCGGTATCGGCCGCAGGCGTGGCAACGGCGTCGAAGGCGGCTTCCAGCGCCGCATCATCATTGGCCGGAGCGGTTGCGACGGTGTCGGTTTCGTAGATCACTTCGGCCGGCAGATCGTCCCAGGTCGGCTCGCGCCCGGTGTCGGCCGCAGGCGTGGCAGCCGCGTCGAATGCGGCTTCGAGCGAAGCATCGTCGTTGGCCGGGGCCACTGCGACGGCGTCGGTTTCGTAGATCACTTCGGCCGGCAGATCATCCCAGGTCGGCTCGCGCTCGCCGTCGGCTGCTGCGCTCGTCGGGCGTGGCGCGGCATCAGCGGCGACCGGTGCGACGGCAATGTCGCCGAGCAGCTCGTCCAGATAGTCGTCCAGCATGCCGGTGGTGTTCATGCCGCCTGCTCCAGGGCACGTGCGTCCTCACCGAGGATCCAGTTCAACGCGCGCCGATAGGCCGCCAGGCCGCGTCCCGGGTAGTCCTCGCCGATGCTCGGCAGGGTCAGGCCGGCCGCGTTGCTGATGCGGGTGTCGATCGGAATCGCGTCTTCCCAGACGCGGCTYGCGTGGCGGTCCTGCATGGCGCGCAGCGATTCATTGCCGGTGCGGGTGCGGCGGTCGAACAGTGTCGGCAGGATCGAGATCGGCAGCGGCCGGCGGCGCGAACGCTCGACCATCTCGCCGGTGCGGACCATGCCATCCAGGCCGTGCAGGGCCAACGGCTCGGCCTGGGTGGGAATGATCAGGCGATCGGCCGCGGCCAGCGCATTGATCATCAGCAGGCCCAGGGTCGGTGCGCAGTCCAGCAGGATGTAGTCGTGCTGGCCTTGGTGGCGGGCGAGCGCGTTCTGCAGGGCCAGGCCGAGGCCGGGCTGGTTGGCGCTGCGTCGTTCCAGCGTGGCCAGCGAGGCCTGCGCGCACACGTAATCGAGTCCGCCGATGTTGCTGGCATGGCTGAGCGCGGACAGGTCGGCCGGCGGTGCGGCGAACAGTTCCAGCACGCCGGCCGGTGCCGGCTCGATCGGCACGCCGAAGGCGCGGGTCAGCGAGGCATGCGGATCGAGATCGATCAGCAGCACGCGGTGGCCGAGCGCGGCCAGGCCGCGACCGAGGGCGAGGGTGGTGGTGGTCTTGCCGACTCCGCCCTTCTGGTTGGCGACTGCCCAGATGCGCATCGGATTACTCCTTCATTGCCGGGGGAACGGCGGCGCCGACACGGCTGCCAGCCGGCACCGGTGGCAACTGCACCGGTGCGATGGGGGAAGTGGGGGTGGTGGCCGGTGCTGCGGTGGCCTGTTCGCTGGCGCCGCGGGCAGTGCCGGTGGCGGCATTCAGGCGTTCGCCGAGCGGGTCCACCGAATGACTGGTGTCGGCCAGGATGATGACCATCACCCGCCGGTTGCGATTGCGGCCCTGTGCGCTGTCGTTGTCTTCGCGGGGGCGGAACTGGCCGTAGCCGACCATCGCCAGCCGCGATGGCTGCAGCCCCTGGTCGGCAAACAGATGCACCACGCTGGCCGCGCGCCCGGCCGACAGCTCCCAGTTGGACGGGAAGGTGGCGGTGGCGATCGGCACGTTGTCGGTGTGTCCTTCCACGCGCACGCTGTTGGGCACGTCGCGCAGCACGCCGGCCAGGCTGGCCAGGGTGTCGCGCGCATGCACGTCCAGCGCCGCCGAGCCGGTCGGGAACAGGATGTCGCTGTTGATCTCCACTTCGATCCACAGCTCGGTGCGGCGCACGCTGATCATGCCGCGGTCGATCAGTGGCGCCAGCGCGGCGGTCAGGCGGTCGGCGATGCTGTTGAGCTGGCGCTCGGCACGCGCGATCTGTTCCTGGTTGTGCACCGACACCGGCATGCGCATCTGCGAGGCCATCGCCGGCAGCAGGGTGGGGTCGTGCGAGGGCGCGGGAGCGGACGGCCCGATCTTGGTGCCGGACTTGATCACCGACGGGCTGTCCCAGCCGCCGCCCTGCACCTGCTTGTTGCCCACCTGCACCGGATTGATGGTGCGCGGCGCACCACCGAAGGCATCGGTGAGGGCGTCGGCCATGATCCGGTACTTGCCCTCGTTGACCGAGGAGATCGCGTACATGACCACGAAGAAGGCGAGCAGCAGCGTCATCAGGTCGGCATAGGGGATGGCCCATGCCTCGTGATTGGCGTGCTCTTCGTGGTGCTTGCGGCGGGCCATGTCAGTGCAGGAAGCCGGAGAGGTTGGTTTCGATGTTGCGCGGGTTCTCGCCCTGGGCAATCGAGATCAGGCCTTCGATGACCATTTCGCGGTCGCGGCTGGAATGGGCGATGACGCCCTTCAGCTTGGCGGCGATGGGCAGGAACAGCAGGTTGGCCGAGGCGATGCCGTAGATGGTGGCGGTGAACGCGGCGGCGATGCCGTGGCCGAGCTTGCTCGGGTCGGCGAGGTTCTTCATTACCGCGATCAGGCCGAGCACGGCGCCGATGATGCCCAGCGTGGGCGCATAGATGCCCATGCTTTCAAACACCTTGGCGGCGGCCTGGTCCTGGTGCTCCTGGCTGCCCAGTTCGATCTCCAGCATGTGCCGGATCGATTCGGGTTCAACGCCGTCCACCAGCAGCTGCAGGCCCTTGCGCAGGAACGGGTCCTGCTGCGCTTCCACCTGCGATTCCAGGCCGAGCAGGCCCTGGCGGCGGGCGATGTTGCTCCATTCCACGATCTGCTGGATCAGTTCGCGACGGTCGCTGTGCGGCGGCCGCACGACCCAGCGCACGATCTTGAAGGCGTGCTTGAACACCGCTGGCGAGGTGTGCAGCAGGATGGCGGCGATGGTGCCGACGATGACGATCACGAACGCCGCAGGCGACCACAACGACGCCAGGCCGGCGCCCTTGAGGATGCTGCCACCGACCAGCGAGGCCAGGGCGAGGAAAAGTCCAATGAGGCTGAGTCTATCCATGGGTCCGGTATCGGCTTGTATGAATGGGACTTGAGACACCGGTAGGTCGTGTACAGACGGTAGTCACAGTTTTCGGGTCGCCGGGCATGGCCCGGCGCTACCCTGYGGGGCCGTTTCCGGTAGCGCCGGGCCATGCCCGGCGGGCTTCAGCGCAGCCCGTCCACGTCCAGGATCAGCGCCATGCGACCATCGCCGATCAGGGTTGCACCGGCATAACCACGCAGGCCGCGCAGGGCCTTGGGCAGTGGCTTGATGACCACTTCCTCACGCCCGCGCACCTGGTCCACCACCAGCCCGAAGCGTGCTTCACCGGCCTGCAGCACGACGATGGTCAGCAGGGGCGAGGTGGCCGGCGTCACATCCAGCCATTGCCGCAGGTCGACCAGCGCCAGCGTGTGCGAGCGGCGGTCGAGCACGGCGCGGCCGTCGAACCAGCCCAACGAGGTGCGCGGCGCATGCAGCACTTCCATCACACGGGCCAGCGGCAGTGCGTAGACGTCTTCGCCGGCCTGCACCAGCAGGGTCGGCAGGATCGCCAGGGTCAGCGGTACGCGGATCATGAAACGGCTGCCGCGGCCCAGTTCCGACTGGATCTGGATCTGCCCGCTCAGCTCACGGATGCGCGACTGCACCACGTCCATGCCGACGCCGCGGCCGGAAATGTCGGTGACCTGCTGCTTGGTCGAGAACCCTGGCAGGAACACCAGGTGCAGGCATTCCTCGCTGCTCAGGCGGGCGGCGGCTTCCGGATCGATCAGGCCCTTCTCGCGCGCCTTGGCGCGCAGTTTTTCCGGATCGATGCCGGCGCCATCGTCCTGCACTTCGATGCTGACGTAGTCGCCTTCCTGCTGTGCCGACAGGCGCACGTGACCCATCCGCGGTTTGCCCTGCGCTTCGCGCAGGTCAGGCATTTCCACGCCATGGTCGATGGCGTTGCGGACCAGGTGCACCAGCGGGTCGGCCAGCGCTTCGACCAGGTTGCGGTCGAGCTCGGTTTCGGCGCCGATCAGTTCCAGGTCCACTTCCTTCTTCAGCGAACGCGCAACGTCGCGCGCCACCTTCGGGAAGCGCGAGAACACCTTGCCGACCGGCTGCATGCGGGTGCGCATCACCGCCGACTGCAGGCGCGCGGTGGCGATATCCAGCGTGGACACGGCGCGGTCCAGCTCTTCATCGCGCAGGCGCGCGCGCAGCGTCTTCAACCGGTTTCGTGACAGCACCAGTTCGCCGATCAGGTTGACGATGGCATCCAGGCGCTTGGTGTCCACGCGCACGGTGTGTTCGGCTTCGGCGACAGGCTTGTTGGGTGCGGGCTTGGCAGCGGGCGGGGCCGGCGAGGGCGCCGGTCGCGGTGCCGGTACCGCAACAGCCGCTGCGGTGGTGTTGCTGCCCGGGGCGGCGCCGCCATGCAGCTGGTCGAGCAATGCCTCGAACTCGTCCTCGCTGATCATGTCGTCGGCCTTCTTCGCCGCCGCCACGGTTGTCGGCGCCTTGCCGCCATGCAGCTGGTCGAGCAGGGCCTCGAATTCGTCGTCGGTGATCAAGTCGCCGCCGCCCGCACCCGGCGTCGCGGCCGCAGGCGCGGTAGCGCCGCCGCCATGCACGTCGAACTGGGCGACCAGTTCGGGCGGGGCAAAGCCCGGCTCGGTGCCCGAAGACACCGCGTCAAGCATCGACTGCAGGTAGTCCAGTGACTGCTGGGCGGCATCGAAGTGATGCGCCTGCAGGACGGCCTGGCCGGCGCGTGCGGCGCCCAGCGCTTCCTCGGCGGCGTGGCACAGCTCGACCATTGCGGTGATGCCGAGGAAACCTGCGCCGCCCTTCAGCGTGTGGTAGCCACGGAACACCGCGTTGAGCTGTTCATTGTCCTGCGGTGCCTGTTCCAGCGACACCAGCTGTTCGCCGAGGCGATCCAGGATCTCCTGGGCCTCGATGATGAAATCGGCAGTGATGTCGTCGGCTACTGCGCCCATGGTTACAGCCCCAGATCCGACAACAGGTCGTCGGCGTCGTTCTGCGAGACCGCATGGCGGTCCAGTCCCTTCAGTGCCGGCCCAGCCAGTTCCGGATCGGTGCGATGCTGTTCCGGCGGCAGACCGAGCGCGCCGAAGCCTTCGTGCACGCGGCGGACGATGCCCACCACGCGACGGATGATCTGCCCGGTCAGGTCCTGGTAGCTCTGGGTCAGGGCGATCTCGGTGAGGTTGTGGCGGATGCGGTCGAGCTGCACGTCCTGGCCCGGCTGCAGGCCGTCGGCGCGCAGCTGTTCGGTCAGGCTGCGGCACTCTTCGGCCAGGTCCAGGGTGCGGTGGGTGGCCTGTTCGGTCATCGCCACCACGTGGTCCAGGCGCGCGCAGGCATCGTCCAGCTCGCCGGCTTCATCGGGCACGGTCGGCAGTTCGCCCAGCGCCTGGCCCAGCTCGCGGGCCAGCCGCGAAAGGCCGCTCATCATCGGCTGGGTGCGCAGCGCGACCAGGCCGTCGATGCGCTGGCGCCATGCCGCCTCGTCGCCGGATTCCAGTGCATCCAGGGCTTCCTGCAGGCGCAGGGCGAGGGCGCTCTTGTCGACCGTGGTATCCATCAAGCGCTGGCCGCCAGGCGTTCGAAGATCTTGCCGAGCTTCTCTTCCAGCGTCTGTGCGGTGAACGGCTTGATGATGTAACCGTTCACGCCGTTCTGCGCCGCTTCGATGATCTGCTCGCGCTTGGCTTCGGCAGTCACCATCAGCACCGGCAGGGTCTTCAGTTTGGCATCGGCGCGGATGGCCWTGRGCAGTTCGATGCCGGTCATCACCGGCATGTTCCAGTCGGTGACCACGAAGTCGAACGGCTGGCTCTGCAGCAGCGACAGCGCGGCATGCCCGTCCTCGGCTTCGGCGGTATTGGTGAAGCCCAGATCGCCCAGCAGGTTCTTGACGATACGACGCATGGTCGAGAAGTCGTCGACGATCAGGATGCGCATGTTCTTGTTCAAAGCAGAGTTCCTTTGTTGATCAGCTCTCGAGGCCGGCGTCGGCCGCCTCGAAAATCTTCAGTCGGCCACGCAGGCGCAGGACCGCCTGGCCGTGGATCTGGCAGACCCGCGACTCGCTCACGCCGAGCACTGCGCCGATCTCTTTCAGGTTCAGTTCCTGCTCGTAGTAGAGCGACAGCACCAGCTGTTCGCGCTCGGGCAGGTGGCCGATGGCATTGCCCAGCTCGCGGCCGAACTCGCCACGTTCCAGTACCTGCTGCGGGGTCGGGCCGCCCTGGGCGACGGTGTCCAGCTCGCCCTGGTCTTCAATGCGCGACTCCAGGCTCAGTACCTGGCCGCGCGAGGCGTCCTCCATCAGGCGCAGGTACTCGGGCAGCGGCATCTCCATCGCGGCGGCCACTTCGGTGGCACTGGCGGCGCGGCCGGTGCTCTGCTCCAGGCGGCGGATGGTGGCCGCAGCGTCACGTGCACGGCGGTGTACCGAACGCGGTACCCAGTCGCCACGACGGATCTCATCGATCATCGAACCGCGGATGCGGATCGAGGCGTAGGTCTCGAACGAAGCACCCTGGTCGGCGTCGTAGCTGCGCGAGGCTTCGATCAGGCCCATCATGCCGGCCTGGATCAGGTCGTCCACCTCAACGCTGGCCGGCAGGCGTGCGGCCAGATGGTGGGCGATGCGCCGCACCAGGTCTGAGTGCTGGGCGATGACCTCGTTGGCCGCCGTGCGCTGGACCTCTCTGTACTGGGCGGCGCCTTTCATGCGGCCACCCCACGCTGCTTGATGATGCGTTCGAGGAAGAACTCGACGCCGCCGCGCGGCTCGGTCGGTGCCTGCCAGCGGGCGGTGCGGCGGGCGATCTCGGTGATCGCCAGTGCCGACGGGCTGGACGGATAGGCCTTCACCACCGGCTGCTGGCGCTGCACCGACAGGCGCAGCCAGTCGTCCTGCGGCACGCAGCCCAGGTAGTTCAGCGAGACATCGGCGAGGAATTTCTCGCAGACGCGGGTCAGCTTCTCGTACAGCACGCGGCCTTCGTTGGGGTCGCGCACCATGTTGGCCACCACCTGGATGCGGTCCACGCCACGTTCGCGCGACAGCACCTTGATCAGCGCATAGGCGTCGGTGATCGAGGCCGGTTCATCGCAGACCACCACCACGGTGTCCTGCGCGGCCTGGCAGAAGGTCAGCACGCCATCGGTGATGCCGGCGGCGGTGTCCACCACCATGATGTCCAGCTCGCGCTCCAGCTCGGAGAACACGTTGACCAGGCCGACATGCTCGGCCGGGGCCAGCTCGGCCATGTGCCGGCGGCCGGACGCAGCCGGTACCACCAGCACGCCGTTCGGGCCTTCGATGATCACGTCATCCAGGCTGCAGCGGCCAGCGACCAGGTCGGCCAGGGTGTTGGTGGGGCTCAGGCCCAGGATCACGTCGATGTTGGCCAGGCCCAGGTCGGCGTCCAGCAACAGGGTGCGTTTGCCCATTCCCGCAAGCGCCACGGCCAGGTTGGCCGATACGTTGGTCTTGCCGACGCCGCCCTTGCCGCCGGTCACGGCAATCGTGCGCACAGGGCCGAGCGGCTCGCTGCGGGTCGCCGTCAGCGGGAAGGTGGTGGTCAGCTTGGCGTACTCACGCGACGGCATGGTTCAACTCCGGGTTGCAGGGCATATCGGCCGCGCGGCGCAAATCTTCAAGGCGAAGTACAAGATTGGCTGCACTGGCCCGGTGCAGGTCGTCCGGGACGTCCTGGCCATCGGTCACCCAGGTGATCGGCAGCTTGTGGTCCACCGCCACCGACAGGGCGTTGCCGAAGCGGCCGGTCTCGTCCAGCTTGCTCAGCACCAGGCCCTGCAGGTTGGCCGCGCCGAAGCGGCGGACCACCTCGTCCATGTCGCCGAAGCTGGTGTTGGCCGGCAGTACCAGCAGGGTGCGGACCTGGCGGGCGGCGCGCAGCCACTGCAGCTGGGCGGCCAGCGCACGGTCGCGCGGGCCCAGGCCGGCGGTGTCGATCAGCACCAGCTTGTAGTCCTTCAGGCGTTCCAGCAGCTGGTCCAGGTCGGTGCCGCTGTTGGCCTCGTGCACGGCGATGCCGAGCTGGCGGCCGTAGCCGTACAGCTGTTCGCGGGCGCCGATGCGCATCGTATCGGTGGTGACCAGGGCGACGTCGCGGGCGGCATGGGCTTCGGCGAAGCGCGAGGCCAGCTTGGCGATGGTGGTGGTCTTGCCGGCGCCGGTCGGGCCGACCAGGGCGATCACACCGCCTTCCTCCAGCGGATCGACCGGGGCGATCGGCAGCTTGCGCGAGATCAGCCCCAGCATCAGGCCGCGGCCGCGATGCGCTTCGGTTTCAAGCGGGATCTGCATGGCCACGTCGCGGGCGATGCCGGCATCGAAGCCGTACTCGTCCATCAGGTCCAGCGCGGTGGCACGCACCGGGCTGCCGCGCAGGCGCTCGTCGGTGAAGCGGTTCATCTCGCGCTCGATCACCTGGCGCATGCCGGCCACTTCCTGGCGCAGGTGGCGGATCTCGGCGTCATCGGCGACCAGGGTCAGCGCGGGTGCTGGCGCCAGCGCCGGCATCGGTGCCGGTGCAGCCTCGGTCGGCTGCACGGCAACCTGCGCGTGTGAGGCTTGGTCTTCGGGTGCCGTGGTGGCCTGGAGGGCAACCGGCAACGGCGGCGGCGTCACTGCCGGCAGCTGCGCGCTGTCTTCCAGCGGCGGGTCGATCTGGAAGCGGGCGCGGTTCACCGGCGCGGCTGCCGCAGGCGAGGGTGAGGGCGCCACGATGGCGTCGGCGAACGGGGCGAAGATCTGTTCCGGCAGCGTCGATTCATTGACGGCGGCGCGCGCCAGGGTGGCGGCGAAACCGGTGCTGCCACGCGTCGGCACGATCTCGTCGGCGCTGTCCAGGGTGCGGCCGGTCGCGCCGACGGCGGCGCGGGCGAGGGCGGCAACGGCCGAGGTGGTGGCGGCCACCGGCTCCGGTGCCGGGGTGCCGCTGCGACGGCGGGTGACCGCGGCGATCACTGCGTCGGCGGCGCTGCGCGGCTTCGGCGCGGGCGGCGGTGCCACGTCGCGGCGCGACGCTTCCAGGGCGCGCTGCACGGCGCTCTCATCGTAGTTGGCGGCGGCCACGATCTCGATGCCTTCCTCGATCCGSCGGTTGGACAGGATCACSGCATCAGGACCRTGTTCCTTGCGYACCAGGTTCATGGCCGAGCGCATRTCGGMGGCGACGAAKCGTTTGATTTTCATGCTGTGGTCACGGGACGAAGTCGGCGGAGTGGCGGTCGGAGAACGCGGATGGTCGGTGGTCTGCACGGTTCGGGTTCCCCTTGGAATCTGTCTGTTGCGGGTGTTTGAAAGTGGTGTCTGTTTTCTGGCGCGTTGCAGGGCGGCGTCAGCTGATCGTTCCGACCAGCTTCAGGCGCTTGTCCTCCGGCACCTCGCTGTAGGCCAGGACCGACAGCGACGGAACGCTGTGGCGGACCAGGCGGGCCAGCGCGGCTCGCACCGGGCCAGGTACCAGCACCACCGCGGGCTCGTTGCGGGCTTCCTGCTTGCTGACACATTCGGCCAGGCTCTGGTGCAGTCGCTCAGCGAGTCCGGGTTCCAGCGCGGCGCCGTTGCCCTGCGTGGACTCCTGCAAGACACGTTCCAATTGCGGGTTGAGGGTGAACACCGGCAGCTCCGCCGACATTCCGGCGATCTCCTGCACGATGAAGCGGCCCAGTGCGGTGCGCACGGCGGCGGTCAGCGTGGCCGGGTCCTGGCTGTGCGGGGCGTGTTCGACCAGTGCTTCGGCGATCTTGCGCAGCTGGCGGATCGGAATGCGCTCGACCAGCAGGTTCTGCAGCACGCGCACCACCGCCGACAGCGGCAGCGCCTTCGGCGTCAGATCTTCGACGAGCTTGGGCGCGCTCTTGGCCAGGTTGGCCAGCAGGTGCTGCACTTCCTCGTGGCCGAGCAGTTCCGGTGCGTGCTCGCGGATCAGGTGCGAAAGGTGGGTGGCCACCACCGTGGCCGGGTCGACCACGGTATAGCCCAGGGTTTCGGCCTGGGCGCGCTGGTGTGGCTGGATCCAGGTCGCGTCCAGTCCGAAGGCCGGGTCCTTGCCGGCGATGCCTTCCAGCGGACCGAGGGCACTGCCCGGGTCCAGCGCCAGTTCGCGGTCGGGATGGATCTCGGCAGTGGCCACCGGCACGCCGTGCACCAGTACCCGGTAGCCGTTGGCCGGCAGTTCCAGGTTGTCGCGGATGTGGACCGAGGGAATCAGGAAGCCGACGTCCTGGGTCAGCTTGCGGCGCACGCCCTTGATGCGCGGCATCAGCTCGCCGCCCTGGTTGCTGTCCACCAGCGAAATCAATCGATAGCCCACTTCCAGGCCCAGCGGATCGACCGGGCGCAGCTCGTCCCAGCTCAGTTCCGCAGTAGGTGCGGGGGCAGCGGGGCGGCCCAGCGCGTTCAGTGCGTTGGCGTCGCCTGCAGCGGTGTCGGCCTGCGCCGGCACCAGGCCCTTGCGGTACACCTTCCAGGCGATGAAGCCGAGGATGGCCGCCAGCGTCAGGAAAGCGACGTTGGGCATGCCCGGCACCAGGCCGACCACGCCGAGGATGCCGGCGGTGATGGCCAGCGCACGGTACTGGCCAAACACCTGGCCGGTCATCGCCTGCGCCATGTCCTGCGAGCGCGAGGCACGGGTAACCAGCATCGCCACCGCGCTGGAGACCAGCAGCGCCGGCAGCTGCGCCACCAGACCGTCACCGATCGACAGCAGGGTGTAGGTGGCGGCGGCATCGCCGAAGGGCATGCCATGCTGCAGCACGCCCACGGCCAGGCCGCCCAGCATGTTGATGAACAGGATCAGGATGCCGGCGATCGCGTCGCCGCGGATGAACTTGCTGGCACCGTCCATCGCACCGTAGAAGTCGGCTTCCTCGCGTACTTCCTCGCGGCGCAGCTTGGCTTCCTCGCGCGTCAGCAAACCGGCGTTGAGGTCGGCGTCGATCGCCATCTGCTTGCCGGGCATGGCGTCGAGGATGAAGCGCGCGGTCACTTCCGAGACGCGGCCGGCGCCCTTGGTGATGACCACGAAATTGATGATGGTCAGGATCGCGAACACCACGATGCCGACGGCGTAGTTGCCGCCGATCACGAACTCACCGAATGCGGCGATCACCTTGCCGGCCGCTTCGTGGCCGTTCTGGCCGTTGAGCAGGATCACGCGGGTGGAGGCCACGTTCAGCGCCAGCCGCAGCATGGTGGTGATCAGCAGCACGATCGGGAAGATGGTGAAGTCCAGCGGGCGCTTCACGTAGACCACCGCCAGCAGCACCATCAGCGAGATGGCGATGTTGAAGGTGAACAGCGCATCGAGCACCGGCGCGGCCAGCGGCACCACGACCATGGCCAGCAGGGCGAGCACGATCAGCGGTGCGCCAAGGCCCTGGCGGATCATTTCAAGCGCGCGGCGGGTATTGAAGCTGGATGCCTGGGCGCTCATGGACGGCCCCCGTTGCCGAACTCATCAACCTGGATGTGCGGCGTGGACGGCATCGGGCCGGTCCGCCAGCTGCGCAGCTGGTAGACGTAAGAGAGGACCTGGGCGACGGCTGAATACAGTCTCACGGGGATTTCCTTGCCGAGTTGGCCTTCCCGATACAAGGCGCGTGCCAAAGGCGGGGCAGAGACGATGGCGACCTTGTTGCCGTCGGCCACTTCACGGATGCGCAGGGCGGTTTCATCCACGCCCAGGGCGACCACGGTGGGGGCATTCATGGCCCCGCCTTCGTACTTCAGGGCCACCGCGTAGTGGGTGGGGTTGACCACCACCACGTCGGCAGTGGGGACCGCCTCCATCATCCGGCGGTTGGCCATCTGCTGCTGCAGCTGGCGGATGCGGCCCTTCACTTCCGGGCTGCCTTCGCTTTCCTTCATCTCCCGGCGCAGCTCCTCGCGGGTCATCTTCAGCTTGCGCATCCAGTTCCAGCGCTGGTACGGCGCGTCGATGGCGGCCAGCACCAGCATCGCCCCGGCGGTGGCCAGCAGCAGCCGCAGGGTGAAGCCCAGTCCGTCGCCGATGGCCGTTTCCAGCGGCTGGTGGATCAGCCCGCGCAGGGTGTTGAAGCTGGTCCAGACCACCATGCCGGCGGCGACGCCGACGAAGGCCACCCGCAGCAGCGACTTGATGAACTCGGCGATGGCTTCGGGGCCGTACAGGCGCTTGAGCCCGCTCATCGGGTTCATGCGGTTGATGTCAGGCATCATCGCCTTGGCCGACCAGCGCAGGCCGCCCATCACCACCGGCGCCAGGAAACTGGCCAGCAGGCAGACCAGCACCAGCGGGGCGATCACCCACATCAGCTGCAGCAGCAGGTCGCCGAAGTGGCCGAACAGCGCCTTCGGGTGCTGGCGCAGGCTCTGTTCGGGGCTGAGCGCATGGCGCATCCAGGCGCTGGCGCCGCTGGCCATCGAGCCGCTCATGGCCATCACCGCGATCACCCCGGCGCCGAACACGGCGGCCGTGCCCAGTTCACGCGAGCGCGGCAGGTTGCCCTGTTCGCGGGCGTCGCGCAGGCGTTTTTCTGTCGGTTGTTCGGTTTTTTCGCCGGCGGATTCGTTCTCGGACATCACAGGCACTGCAGGCCTGGATCAATGCATCCGCCGGGCATGGCCCGGCGCTACCCCGGGGGCCGGTCCTGCGGGCTCTGTGCCAGTTCCACCCGTGGCCGCGGCAGGTCGTGCAGCTGCATGAAGCGGGCCGCGTCCACTGGCCGGCCCAGCAGGAAGCCCTGCAGGTAGTCGCAGCCGAGGCGCTCCAGGTAGGCGCGCTGCGCGGCGGTCTCCACGCCCTCGGCCACGATGTCCATGTCCAGCGCGTGGCCCAGCGCCACGATTGCCGAGACGATCACCACGTCCTCGGCGCTGTGCTCAAGGTCGCGCACGAACGCGTGGTCGATCTTGATTTCGGTGGCCGGCAGGCGCTTGAGGTACAGCAGGCTGGAGTAGCCGGTGCCGAAATCATCGATCGAGATGCCCACGCCCAGGGCGGAGAAACTCTGCAGCAGGCGCAGGCTGGTATCGGTATCGCGCATCACCGTGCTTTCGGTGATCTCCAGCWCCAGGTTGCGCGGGGCGATCGCGTAGCGCTCGATCACCTCGCGCACGTCCTGCAGCAGGTGCGGCGAACTGAACTGCACCGGTGACAGGTTCACCGACATCGTCCAGCTTTCATGGCCGGCATCGTGCCAGTGGCGCAGCTGCTGGCAGGCCTGGTCCAGCGCCCAGCGGCCGATCTCGTTGATCGCGCCACTGCGCTCGGCCAGGCGGATGAAGCGGTCCGGCGGAATCAGGCCCTGTTCCGGATGACGCCAGCGGATGAGTGCTTCGGCACCGGCCACCTTCTGCGTAGCCACGCGGATCTTCGGCTGGTAATGCAGGAACAGCTGTTCGCTGCCGATTGCCCGGCGCAGGTCGGCCAGCAGGCGGAACTGCTGCTCGGCGCTGTCGTTCATCCAGTCGGCGAACAGCACGAACGCATTGCGGCCCGATTCCTTGGCCTGGTACATCGCTGCATCGGCGAAGGCCATCAGCTGGCGTTCGCTGGCGGCATGGTCGGGGCAGATCGCGATGCCGATGCTGGCGCTCACCTGCAGCTCGTGGTCCGGCAGCAGCGGGCCGCTACCCACCGCCTGCAGGATGCGCCGGGCCAGGGTCGGCAGGTCCTCGTCCTGTTCGATGCGCACCACCAGCACGAATTCGTCGCCGCCCAGCCGTGCCAGCATGTCGTGCGGCCGCAGCAGCTGGCGGGTACGTTCTGCCACGGCTACCAGCAGCGCATCGCCGGCCTGGTGGCCATAGGCATCGTTGACCTGCTTGAAGCCATCCAGATCCATGAACATCACCGCGAAGCGGCTGCCGCCCTGTTCGGCCTCGGCCAGCGCCTGCAGGATGCGCCGCTGCAGCAGCAGCCGGTTCGGCAGGCGGGTGAGCGGGTCGTGCAGCGCGGCCTGGGTCAGTTCCTGCTGGGCGTCCGTCAAGGAGGTGCTGAGCAGCGAATTGCGCAGGCGCAACAGTTGCGCCTCCACCCGCTGGTCCAGCCAGGACACCACCAGCACCACCGCCAGGATCGCCACGGTCAGCACCACCACCAGCATCGCCAGCCAGTTGTTCTGCAGGCCATCGCCCACCGCTGCGCCGCAGACGCTGCCCTCGGGGAAACGGGCGGCAGCCATGCCGGTGTAGTGCATGCCGACGATGGCCAGGCCAAGCAGGCCGGCGGCGGCCAGGCGGTCGCCGATGCGGGTGTGCTGCGCGCGCAGGCGGAAGGCCACGTACAAGGCAGTCCACGACGCGGCCACCGCGACCAGCAGCGACAGCAGCAGCCACACCGGCTGGTAGTCGATGCCCGGTTGCATGCGCATCGCGGCCATGCCCACGTAGTGCATGCTGGCGATGCCGCTGCCCATCAGCAGCGCACCGCCGGCCAGGCGAGGATGGGGCAGGGTGCGCAGCGATACCAGCCAGAGCGCGAACACCGACGAGCCGATTGCCAGTGCCAGCGACAGCAGGGTGATGGGCAGGTCGTAGCCCAGTGGAATGGGCAGGTCGAAGGCGAGCATGCCGATGAAGTGCATCGACCAGATGCCCAGCCCCATCGCAAAGCCGCCGCCCAGGCGCCACCACCAGGTCGCGCCCTTGCCGGGCGCGGTGACGGTGCGCCCGGCCATCGCCAGTGCGGTGTAGGACGCCATCACTGCAACCAGCAATGAGGTCGCCACCAGCCACGGGTTGTACGTGCCTACCAGCATTCGTCAGTCTCCCGGACCTGCCTGTCAACGGAAAAACTACGGTGGGGCATGCGCAAGGCGGGCGACCAGAGCCGCCGGTTGCAGCGTCCCCCCGGTCGCTGCGCATTCACTCTAACGCGGGCACCGGGGGGGACGGCAAGCAGCAGAACGTGACGACCACGTCAGCGGGTCACCGCACCGGCGGCCTGGAAGGCAGCATCGAACAGGCGCTGCACCGGCGGCCCCATTTCACCGACCAGCAGGGTCAGCAGGAACAGGCCCAGCAGCAGCGAGACCGGCAGGCCCAGCTGGATCGGATTCAGCGCCGGCGCGGCGCGGGCCAGCACGCCGAAGGCCAGGTTGACCGCCAGCATCGCCACGGTCAGCGGGATGGCCAGGGTCAACGCACCGCGCAGCACGGTCAGCAGGAAGGTCGGGGCGATGCTGAAGAAGGCGTGCGGGTCGGGCAGGGGCGCGCCGATGGGCAGGGCGCGGTAGCTGTCCACCACCAGCGAGATCAGCGCCAGGTGGCCGTTGGCGGTGAAGAACAGCAGGCCGAACAGCAGATAGAACCATTGGCCGATGACACCGGAGGTGCCGCCGCGCAGCGGGTCACTCATCTGCGCAAATGCAAGACCGGTGCCCTGGGCGACCAGCTCGCCGGCCATCGCGCCGGCCTCGAACACCAGCCGCAGCATGAAACCGATGGCCACGCCGATCGCCAGCTCGCGGGCGATGGTCAGCACGGTAGCAGCGTCGAAACCGGTCCAGTCCGGTACCGGCGGCAGCAGCGGCGCCAACGCAATGGCCAGCGTGCCGGCCAGCATCACCCGCACCCGGCCGGGCACCGCGCGGGTACCGATCATCGGCATTGCCATGGCCACTGCGCCGATGCGCAGCATGGTCCACAGCACGGTGCCGATCATGCCGAAGGCATTCAGGCCGTCGGCAGCCATCTGGGTGGCGGCGTCCATCTGCGTGCGCGTCCGTCTAGCCGATCAGGTGCGGGATGCGCTGGAACAGCAGCGTGGTGAATTCGACCAGATGGCCGATCAGCAGGCTGCCCAGTGCAAACAACACCGCTGTGAGGGCCGCAGCCTTGGCAACGAAGGCGATGGTCGGCTCGTTGAGCTGGGTCGCCGCCTGCACCACGCCCACCACCACGCCGACCACCAGTACGGTCAGCAGCAGCGGGCCGGCCACCCAGAGCACGGTAATCAGGCCACCACGCAGTTCGGTCAAGGCAAGTTCGGGAGACATCATGGTTCCATCGGTAGCGCCGGGCCATGCCCGGCGGTGGTCAATGCGGCAGCCGGTATTGCCCGGCGTCGCCTCTGTAGAGCCGAGCCATGCTCGGCTGACCTTCGGATCAGGCCGGATTGAAGCTGGCCGCCAGCGTGCCGACGGTCAGCACCCAACCATCGACCAGCACGAACAGCAGGATCTTGAACGGCGCAGAGACCAGCATCGGCGACAGCATCATCATGCCCATCGACATCAGCACGCTGGCCACGACCAGGTCGATGATCACGAACGGGATGAAGATCAGGAAGCCGATCTCGAAGGCGGTCTTCAGTTCGCTGGTGACGAACGACGCAACCAGTACCGGGAACGGAATCGCATCAGGGCTGGCGTAGGTGCCGTGACCGGCGATGCCGGCGAAGGTCATCAGGTCGGTCTCGCGGATCTGCGCCAGCATGAAGGCGCGCAGCGGCGTGGTGGTCAGCGTCCAGGCAGTCTGGAAGTCGATCTCGCCATTGAGGTACGGCGCCATGCCGGTGCTCCAGGCCTTGTCCCAGGTCGGCAGCATGATCATCGCGGTGAGGAACAGGGCCAGGCCCAGCAGGACCTGGTTGGACGGCGTCTGGCCGGTGCCCAGCGCCTGCCGCAGCAGGCCCAGCACGATGATGATGCGGGTGAAGGAGGTCAGCACCAGCAGCATCGACGGGATCAGGGTGATCGCCGTCATCAACAGCAGTGTCTGCAACGGCAGGCTGACCGGCGCACCGCCGATCTTGCCGACGTTGATGTCCGGCAGCGGCGTGGTCGGCGCGCCCGGGGCGGCGAACGCCAACGCAGGCAGCAGGCACAGGGCGATCAGGCTCAGCCACGGCAGCAGGGTGGCAAGACGGGAACGGGTCACACGCATGTCAGGGGTCCTTGCGCAGCCGCTGTTGCAGCAGCTGGGCGAAATTCGGCAGGTTCTTCAGGTCGGGTACGCGTACCGGCGCAGGCGGTGGCAGCGGTTCGGGCAGGGTGTGCAGGGCGTTGATGCCGCCGGCGGTGACGCCCAGCAGCAGTTGTTGACCATTGACCTCGACCACCACCACGCGTTCCTTGGCGCCGACATTCAGGCTCGCCACCAGCTTCATGCCCTCGGCTGGGCGGAAGCCGCTGCCGGGCAGGCGCTTGAGCAGCCAGCCCAGGCCGATGACCAGGGCCAGCACTGCCAGCAGGGCCAGCACCGCACCGAACAGGCTCGGTGCGGCCGGCGCATGCTGGCCGACCTGCGGGGCCGTCTTGGCGACGGCCAGAGTGGTGGCGAGCAGGCTCAACGCAGTCTCCGGATCCGCTCGCTGGGGCTGACCACATCGGTCAGGCGCACGCCGAAGCGRTCGTTGATCACCACCACTTCGCCATGSGCGATCAGCGTGCCGTTGACGAACACGTCCAGCGATTCGCCGGCACCCCGTTCCAGCTCAACCACCGAACCCTGGTTGAGCTGCAGCAGGTTGCGGATCGGCAGGCGGGCGCGGCCGACTTCCAGCGACAGCGTCACCGGCACATCGAGGATCACGTCCAGGTTCAAATCCGGGCCGGTCGCTTCATCGGCCTGCAGGTTGCTGAACTGGGCCGGGGTCGGTTCGAGGGCGTCGATATCGTTCATTGCGGGTCTTCCTGGATGACGGGTACGCGCGGACGGGTGCCCGGCGGATGGGTAGCGGTGATCTTTACGGCGTTCATGCCGTTGGCGACGCCGAACTCACCGGTGAACACCGGGATGTTCTCCACGCACAGCGGCACCTGCGGGCTCAGGTCGATCGGCAGGATGTCGCCGACCTTCAGCCGGGTCAGGTCGCGCAGGGTCATGCGCTTGCTGGCCAGCACGCTGGACAGGGTCACTTCGGCCACGTTGAGCTGCTCGCGCAGGGTGCGGCCCCAGCTCTCGTCGCGGTCGTTGCGGTCACTCTGGATGCCGGCGTCGAGCAGTTCGCGGATCGGCTCCAGCATCGAGTAGGGCAGGGTCACGTGGATGTCACCGCCACCGCCGTCGAGTTCGACATGCAGGCGGCACACCACCACGTATTCGCGCGGCGTCACGATGTTGGCGAAGTGCGGGTTGATCTCCGAGTTGATGTACTCGAATTCCACGTCCATCACCGGTGCCCACGCTTCACGCAGGTCGGCGAAGGTC
>NZ_JBFTOJ010000048.1:0-23972 GCF_056397905.1 Stenotrophomonas sp. 05L414_2 | reverse complement strand
GACCACGCGGCCGTCGTTGGGGTGCATGCGTGGGCCATACGTATTGAAGATGCGCATGACCTTGATCTCCAGCTGGTGCTGGCGCCAGTAATCGAAGAACAGCGTCTCGGCGCAGCGCTTGCCTTCGTCGTAGCAGCTGCGGATGCCGATCGGGTTGACCCGGCCCCAGTAGCCCTCCACCTGCGGATGGATCTCCGGATCGCCGTAGACCTCGCTGGTGCTGGCCTGCAGGATGCGGGCACGCACGCGCTTGGCCAGGCCCAGCATGTTGATGGCGCCATGCACGCTGGTCTTGGTGGTCTGCACCGGATCGTGCTGGTAGTGGATCGGCGATGCCGGGCAGGCCAGGTTGAAGATCCGGTCCACTTCCACGTACAGCGGGAAGGTCACGTCGTGGCGCATCAGTTCGAAGCGCGGGTGGCCGAGCAGATCTTCGACGTTGGCCTTGTTGCCGGTGTAGAAATTGTCCACGCACAGCACGTCGTGGCCAGCTTCGACCAAGCGGTCGCAGAGATGGGAGCCGAGGAAGCCGGCGCCGCCGGTTACCAGCACGCGTTTCTGATCGTGAGCGAATTTCAAAGCGGTCCCCTGCGGTCCTGGGCGCGACGGGATAGCGGTCCTGGGGCGAGCCCAGCGTCATGCCGCTTCCATTGTCGAGAGTGGGGGAATTGTATGCGAACTCACCCTGCGCCATTGGCTGGATGCGGGCACACCGCACGGCGGCCAGCAGGACCCGGCCCGGTCAGGAACCGGCGATTTCCGCCATCACACGCTTCAAGCCGTCCTGCCATGCGGGCAGCTGCAGGCTGAAATCACGTTGCAGCCTGCGGTTGTCCAGCACCGACCACGCCGGCCTGCGGGCTGGCGTCGGGTACTCGGCGCTGGTTATGGCCTGCACCCTCGGCGCTTCCACCATCATGCCGGTGGCCAGCGCCTCGGCAAAAATCGCCTCGGCGAAACCATGCCAGCTGGTTTGCCCATTCGCTGTCAGGTGCCAGGTGCCGGACAAGCGGCCCGGGTGCTGCAGCGCATGCGCAGTGACATCGGCGATCAAGGCCGCCGGGGTAGGCGTACCAACCTGGTCTGCCACTACCCGCAGCTCGCTGCGAGCAGCGCCAACGCGCAGCATGGTCCGCAGGAAATTGGTGCCATGTGCGGCATACACCCACGCCGTGCGGAAAATCAGATGGCGCCCGCCCGCCGCGCGCACGGCCTCTTCACCACCACGCTTGCTGCTGCCGTACACACCCAGCGGCGCGGTCGGCTCGTCTTCGCGGTAGGGCGTGTTGCCCTGTCCATCGAACACGTAGTCGGTGGAGTAGTGCACGAGCGGGACATCGTGGGCTGCGCACCAGCGCGCGATGACCCCGGGCGCTTCGGCATTGGCACGAAATGCTGCTGCAACATCCTGCTCGGCGCGGTCGACTGCGGTATAGGCCGCGGCATTGACCACGATCGACGGCTGCAGCCGATCCAACAACGCCGGCAGGCTGTCGGGCTGATCGAAATCGGCCACTTCGCAGGATCCTCCGTCGGGCAACTGGCCGCTGCGCGTGGTTGCCACCACGGTACCCAGCGGCGCCAGAGCGCGCAGCAGCTCCTGGCCTACCTGGCCATTGCCGCCGAACACCAGGATCATCATGGCACGTAGACCGGCAGCCGATCTTCGGCCAACTGATCCAGGAAAGGCGCCTTCTGGTCCTTGGCCGAAAGAATCGGAGCCCCTACCGGCCAGTCCACCGCGATATCGGCGTCGTTCCAGCGGATGCCGGCATCGGCTTCGGCCACGTAGACGTCGGTGCACAGATAATTGAACAGGGCCGTTTCGGACAGCACTGCGAAACCATGCGCGAAACCCGGCGGGATCCAGAGCTGGCGGCGGTTGCTGCCGCTGAGAATGAATGCTTCCCAGCGCCCGAACGTGGGTGAGCCGCGGCGGATGTCCACCGCCACGTCGTAGACCTCACCTTCCAGCACGGTCACCAGCTTTCCCTGCGGGCGCGGCCACTGGTAGTGGAGCCCACGCAGGACGCCGCGACTGGAAGAGGAGACGTTGCTTTGGACGAACTGCGTCGGCAGACCCAGCTTGCCGAAGCGCTCTGCGTTCCATGTCTCGAAGAAGAAGCCGCGTTCGTCGCCAAACACCACCGGCTCAAGCAGCTTGCAACCCGACAGCGCGCTTTCAATCACCTTCACGGCACCACACCCCGCTGTGCCAGTTTCGCGAGGTACTGGCCATAGCCATTCTTGATCAGCGGCGCGGCCAGCGCGTTGAGCTGCTCTGCGTTGATCCATCCCTTGCCAAAGGCGATCTCCTCCGGACAGCAGACCTGCAGGCCCTGCCGGGTCTGGATGGTCTCGATGAAGTTCGACGCTTCCAACAAGGACTGGTGGGTGCCGGTATCGAGCCATGCATAGCCGCGGCCCAGCGCTTCCAGGTGCAAGCTGCCTTCGTCGAGGTAGCGCTGGTTCAGATCGGTGATCTCCAGCTCGCCACGGGGTGAGGGCTTCAGTTCGGCGGCATAGTCACTGGCATTGCCGTCGTAGAAGTACAGGCCGGTGACGGCGTAATTGGAACGCGGATTCTGCGGTTTCTCGACCAGACCGACGACCTTGCCATCTTTGTCGAACTCGGCCACACCGTAGCGCTCGGGATCATTCACCCAGTAGCCGAAAACGGTGGCGCCCGCGTCGCGTGCGTCGGCGCGCCGCAGCATGTCGGTCAGGCCATGGCCGTGGAAGATGTTGTCACCCAGCACCAGGCAGCTCGGCTTGCCGCCGACGAAGTCACGGCCGATCAGATAGGCCTGCGCCAAACCATCGGGGCTGGGCTGCACGGCGTACTGGATGTCCATGCCCCATTGCGAACCGTCACCCAGCAGCTGCTGGAACAAGGCCTGCTCGTGCGGGGTATTGATGATCAGTACTTCACGGATGCCCGCCAGCATCAACACACTGAGCGGGTAATAGATCATCGGCTTGTCGTACACCGGCAGAAGCTGCTTGCTGACGCCCTTGGTGATCGGATACAGCCGGGTGCCGGAACCGCCGGCGAGGATGATGCCCTTGCGTTGGGTCATGTCGTGTCCTTGGTTCAGGCCGCGGTGCCGATGCGCTGCAGGCGATAACTGCCGTCGAGCACGCCGTTCACCCACTCCTGGTTGTCCAGGTACCAGTCGACGGTGAAGCCGATGCCCTGTTCAAAGGTGTAGGCAGGTTCCCAGCCCAGGTCGTTCTTCAACTTGGAGGCATCGATCGCGTAACGGCGGTCATGGCCCGGGCGGTCGGCAACGTAGGTGATCTGGCTGCTGCGCGGCTGGCCGTCCGCACGCGGGCGGCGCTGGTCCAGCAGCGCGCAGATCGCCTGCACCACTTCGATGTTCTGCTTTTCGGAGTTGCCGCCGACGTTGTAGGTCTCGCCCACCTGGCCCTTGGCCAGCACGGTACGGATCGCTTCGCAGTGGTCGGACACGAACAGCCAATCGCGCACCTGCTTGCCGTCGCCGTACACCGGCAGCGGCTCACCGGCCAGCGCCTTGGCGATCACCAGCGGGATCAGCTTCTCCGGGAAGTGGTACGGACCATAGTTGTTCGAGCAGTTGGTGGTCAGCACCGGCAGCCCGTAGGTATGGTGGAACGCACGCACCAGATGGTCCGAGGCGGCCTTGGACGCCGAGTACGGCGAGTTCGGGGCATACGGGGTGGTTTCGCTGAACTTGCCGGTCTCGCCCAAGGTGCCGTACACCTCGTCGGTGGAGACATGCAGGAAGCGGAATGCCGCGCCCTGCTCGGGCGGCAACGCCTTCCAGTAGTCCCGCACTGCCTCAAGCAGGCCGAGGGTGCCGACGACATTGGTCTGGATGAAGGCGCCAGGGCCATCGATCGAACGGTCGACGTGGCTTTCGGCGGCGAAATTCAGCACGGCATCGGGCTGGTGCTCGGCCAGCAGGCGGGAAACCAGCGCGCTGTCACCGATGTCCCCCTGCACGAAGACATGGTTGCGATCGCCGTCCAGGCTGGACAACGTCTTCAGGTTGCCGGCGTAGGTCAACGCATCGAGATTGACGACCTTGATGCCGCGGGAGACGGCCTCGAGAACGAAGTTACCGCCAATGAATCCGGCACCGCCGGTGACAAGCCATGTGGGCACTACCTGTTCTCCTGTTCGATGTTTCGCCCCAGGCACTCGCAGCACCCCGGCAGCGCGACAGGATACATCGGCGACCTCTTCACGACTGCCCGCCGCAGGTGAACGAAGGCTCCCAGTGGCCCGTTTCCGCCGCACCGCAGCAAAACCATACGCATTCGCATGGTCGCCTTCGGCCAGTTAGAATCGGGGTCCCACCCCCGAACCGGTTGCTGTGCGAGAACCGGACGTTTCCCGTTACTGTGAGCCGGCCGGCGGCCGGCACTACAAGGATCGAGTACCAGATGAAAATCCTCGTCGCGTACAAGCGCGTGGTGGACTACAACGTCCGCATTCAGGTCAAGCCGGACGGTTCCGGCGTGGTCACCGACGGCGTCAAGCTGTCGCCCAATCCCTTCGATGAAATCGCCCTGGAAGAAGCCCTGCGCCTGCGCGACAAGGGCATCGCCACCGAGGTGGTTGTCGCCACCATCGCCCCGGCCGACGCCCAGGCGCACCTGCGCAATGGCCTGGCCATGGGCGCAAACCGTGCCATTCACGTCGTTACCGACCAGGCCATCCAGCCGCTGACCGCCGCCCGCACCCTGCTCAAGCTGGTTGAGAAGGAACAGCCGGACCTGGTGATCCTGGGCAAGCAGGCCATCGACGACGACGCCAACCAGACCGGCCAGATGCTGGCCACGCTCTGGGGGCGTCCGCAGGCCACCTTCGCCAGCAAGCTCGACATTGCCGACGGCAAGGCCACGGTAACCCGTGAAGTCGACGCCGGCCTGGAAACGCTGGAAGTCGACCTGCCGGCCGTGGTCACCACCGACTTGCGCCTGAACGAGCCGCGCTTCATCAAGCTGCCCGACATCATGAAGGCCAAGGCCAAGCCGCTGGAGACCCTGCAGCTGGCCGACCTCGGTGTTGAAGCTGCCGACACCTTCAAGACCACCCAGTACGCCGCACCGTCCAAGCGCAGCAAGGGCGTGATGGTCAAGGACGCGGCCGAACTGGTTGCCGCACTCAAGCAGAAGGGGTTGCTGTAATGAGCAAGATTCTCGTCATCGCCGAGCACCACGACGGCAAGCTCAACGCCGCTACCGCCAAGACGGTCAGCGCCGCAGCCGCCATCAGCGGCGCCAGCATCGACGTGCTGGTGCTGGCCGCCGACCCGACCGCCGTTGCGGCTGAAGCGGCCAAGATCGCCGGCGTCGCCAAGGTCCTGACCGTGGCCAACGCCGCCAACGTACAGGCGCTGGCCCAGGTACTGGCCCCGCAGATCGCACAGCTGGCCAAGGGTTACACCCACGTGTTCGGCCCGTCGACCACCTTCGGCAAGGACCTGATGCCGTGCGTGGCCGCCCTGCTTGGCGTCAACCAGGTCTCCGACCTGATGGCCGTCGAAGGCAGCCACACCTTCAAGCGCCCGATCTACGCCGGCAACGCGATCATCACCGTGGAAGCACCAACCGACCAGATCGTGGTCGCCACCGTGCGTGCCGCGTCGTGGCCGGAAGCCGCCCAAGGCGGCAGCGCCGCGGTTGAGGCCGCAAGCGTCGACGCCTCCCTGCCGACCCACACCCGCTTCGTCGGCCTGGCCGCCGGTGCCAGCGACCGCCCGGACCTGCAGAGCGCCAAGCGCGTGGTCTCCGGTGGCCGTGGTGTTGGTTCGGAAGAGAACTTCAAGGTCATCTTCCAGCTGGCCGACAAGCTCGGCGCCGCCGTGGGTGCCTCGCGCGCCGCGGTGGATGCCGGCTACGTGCCCAGCGACCTGCAGGTCGGCCAGACCGGCAAGATCATCTCGCCGGAGCTGTATGTGGCCGTGGGCATCAGCGGTGCCATCCAGCACCTGACCGGCATCAAGGATGCCGGCACGATTGTCGCCATCAACAAGGACGCGGATTCGCCGATCTTCGAGATTGCCGACATCGGCCTGGTCGGGGATCTGTTCACGATCCTGCCGGAGCTGGAAGCGGCGCTGGGCTGATGCGTCTGCAGGAATGCCGTGCAATCAACAGGTTGCACGGCATTCCAGCATTTTGGAGGGCCCGCAGGGACGCTGGGCAGGATCACTCGTTCCAACAGGGCCAGTCGCTATAATCCGGGGTCAACCCGTGAAGGACTGCATTGATGACGCTCCCGTGTTTCAAGGCCTACGACATCCGCGGCCGCGTCCCGGACGAACTTGACGAACGCCTGGCTCGCCGTATCGGCGCCGGTACTGCGGCGTTGCTCGGCCCGGGACCGGTAGTTGTGGGACACGACATCCGACTGAGCAGCCCGGCCCTGTTGCAGGCCGCCATCGAAGGCCTGACCGCGAGCGGTCGCGATGTCATCGACATCGGCATGTGCGGCACCGAGGAAGTGTATTTCCAGACGTTCCACCGCAAGGCGGCGGGCGGCATCATGGTGACGGCCAGCCACAATCCGATGGATTACAACGGGATGAAGCTGGTACGCGACGGCGCCAAGCCGATCAGCGGCGACACCGGCCTTTTCGATATCCGCGATTTTGCTGCTTCCGACGCTCCGCTTGGCGACGGCAAGGGGACGGTCTCCAGCGACACCGACAAGACTGCCTATATCCAGCACCTGCTGGGCTATGTCGATGTGGCCAAACTGAAGCCGCTGAAGATCGTCACCAATCCGGGCAACGGCGGTGCCGGCCTGATCATCGACGAACTGGCCCCGCACCTGCCCTTCGAGTTCATCCGCATCCAGCATGAACCCGATGGCAGCTTCCCGAACGGCATTCCCAATCCGCTGCTGCCGGAGAACCGCGCGGCCAGCCGCGACGCAGTGCGTGCCAGTGGTGCGGACTTCGGCATCGCCTGGGATGGCGACTTCGACCGTTGCTTCTTCTTCGATGCCGACGGCAATTTCATCGAGGGCTATTACCTGGTCGGCCTGCTGGCCACTGCCCTGCTCGTCCGCCAGCCCGGCGGCAAGATCATCCACGACCCGCGCCTGACCTGGAACACCGTGGAGATGGTCGAACAGGCAGGCGGCGTACCGGTGATGAGCAAGACCGGCCATGCCTTCATCAAGGAACGCATGCGCGCCGAGGACGCCGTCTATGGCGGCGAGATGAGCGCCCACCACTACTTCCGCGAGTTCGCCTACTGCGACTCCGGCATGATCCCGTGGCTGCTGATCGCGCAGCTGGTATCGAGCAGCGGCAAGTCGCTGGGCGAACTGGTGGCCGACCGCATGAAGGCCTATCCCTGCAGTGGTGAAATCAACTTCCGCGTCGAGGATGCCAAGGCGACCGTGGCCCGCGTGCTGGCCCATTTCGAGCCGCAGCAGCCGCTGCTGGATCGTACCGACGGGGTAAGCGCCGATTTCGCGGAATGGCGCTTCAACCTGCGCAGCTCCAACACCGAGCCGCTGCTGCGCCTGAACATCGAAACCCGCGGAAACGAGGCCCTGCTTCAGGACCGCATCCGTGAACTGACCGACTTGATCGGCGGCACGCCGGCAAATCACTGAGTAAAGGACGCACCATGACTCCAATCGTTCCCGTCATTCTTTCCGGCGGCTCCGGCACGCGCTTGTGGCCGCTGTCGCGCGAGGCATACCCGAAGCAGTTCCTGCCGCTGGTCGGCGATGACACGATGCTGCAGGCCACCTGGAAGCGCGTCGCATCGATCGCCGGTGCTGCGCCGATCGTGGTCGCCAACCAGGAACACCGTTTCATGGCTGCCGAACAGCTGCGCGAGTGCAAGGTCCTGCCGCAGGCGCTGATCCTGGAGCCGGTGGGTCGCAATACCGCTCCGGCCATTGCCATCGCCGCCCTGCAGGCGCTGGCCGGTGGCAATGATGCGTTGCTGCTGGTGCTGCCCTCCGACCATGTCGTGCGCAACGAAGCAGCCTTCCATGCAGCCGTGAAACAGGCCGCGGTTGCCGCTGAAGCCGGCAAGCTGGTGACCTTCGGCATCGTGCCGACTGCTGCGGAAACCGGCTATGGCTACATCAAGGCTGCCATCGGCGAAGGCGTACGCGCGGTCGACCGGTTCGTGGAGAAGCCCGACCAGGCCACTGCCGAGAAGTACGTCGCCTCAGGCGAGTACTACTGGAACAGCGGCATGTTCCTGTTCAAGGCCTCGCGTTACCTGAAGGAGCTGGAGACCCTGCAGCCGGCGATCCTGGCGGCCTGCCGCGCCGCGCTCGACAAGGCCGCCCGCGACAACGATTTCATCCGCCTGGATGCGGAAGCCTTCGCCGCCAGCCCGAACGATTCCATCGACTATGCGGTGATGGAAAAGACCGCCGATGCCGCCGTGGTCCCGCTGGATGCCGGATGGAACGACGTGGGCTCCTGGTCGGCACTGTGGGAGGTGTCCGACAAGGACGCCGACGGCAATGCCTGCCACGGCGACGTGATCGCGCTGGACTGCAAGGACAGCTATGCCTACGGAAACCGCCTGATCGCGATGGTCGGCCTGCAGGACGTGGTTGTGGTGGAAACCGATGACGCCGTGTTTGTCGGTCACAAGGACCGCGTGCAGGACGTCAAGGAGATCGTTGGCCAGATCAAGCGCGATGGGCGCAGCGAAGCCGCCGCGCACCGCAAGGTCTACCGCCCGTGGGGCGCCTATGACTCCATCGACAATGGCGCCCGGTTCCAGGTCAAGCGGATCACCGTCAAACCGGGTGCGACCCTGAGCCTGCAGATGCACCACCACCGTGCCGAGCACTGGATCGTGGTCAGCGGCACGGCCGAAGTGACCCGTGGCGATGAGGTCATCCTGTTGTCGGAGAACCAGAGCACTTACATCCCTCTGGGTGTGACCCATCGCCTGAAGAACCCGGGCAAGCTGCCGCTGGAACTGATCGAAGTGCAGTCGGGCAGCTATCTGGGCGAGGACGACATCGTTCGGTTCGAGGACAGTTACGGCAGGGCGTGACCCGCTCTTCATTCATGGAGGCGGCCCGACGTGGCCCCCTCCTGTAGACAAGCAACGGGACGGCGACTGCCGTCCCGTTCTACATTCGCAGGCTGAAAACCACTCTGCACAGGCGCGCGCGCAATCAGTCCAGAATCACAGGTACCAGCAGCGCGGCGTACTGCACTGAGCCCTCTGGCGTCAGGTGCGCGATATCGTAATAGAGCGGATGATCATGCTCGTCCAGCAGCGGGCAGCGGCCCTGCACGCAGGCCCGGTCCATCACGGAAATGAACGTGGCATCGGTGCGCCCCTTGAAATGAGCCTTCATCATGGCTTCGGGGCCCGAGATCCAGTTGGGATCCAGATCAGTGCTTGAGTAGCGCGGATCAGCACCGGCACGCATCTTGTCTGCCACGACCAGTGGTACGCGCTGCTTGAACATCGGGGATATGCCCAACACGACGACCCGTATGTCGGCGGCGCGAAGGGCAGCGATGGACTTGTCCAAGGCAGACATCCAGGCCGGATCGGCATACCAGAGCGCAGAAAGGATCACTACATCCGGCTTCTCATCGACCAGACGCTGCAGGGCGAAATCATTGAACGCCTTGCAGTGCGGACGCTCGCCAATTTCCACGCCTACCAACGGGGGGCAGGCTGAGGCGGTCAGGGCGCCGATCTCGTAGCCCTTTGCTGCAAATGCGGGCTGGAAACCTTTCAGGAAATGGATCGCATGGCTGTCGCCCCACAGCATCGCGCGGCGCTGCCCTTTGCCGGGAATGCAGCCGGAAACATCGGCCTGGTCAGGAGACTGGTCCGGATCCAGGAAACAGGTCCGTGAGCGGTAGTCGACCGAAGGATCGTAATCCAGCGAGGCCAGGACTTGCGCGACGTGTGCGTCCTGGGATCCCGGGAAACCCTTCTCCTTGACCACCACCATGCCAGCGGAAACGACCACCAGCATCGACAGCGCGGAAGTAGCCAGCACCTTGCCATTGCGCCAGGACGGCTTCGCATTGCGCAGCTTCTGCTCCACCAGCTCGAAGTTGAGGTGGGCAAGCAGCAATGAGACTGCCGCCAACACGGGAACCCAGGCCATGGAGACCGAATCGGGCCAGAATCGATGCGCGAACACGATCACTGGCCAATGCACCAGATAGAGCGAATAAGAACGCTTCCCTACCCATACCATTCCCCGGGAGGACAGCAGGCGACCGACCTGGCCATGTCCATGCGCCATGATCAGCATCGCTGCACCCGCACAGGGCAGCAGTGCAGCAAAACCCGGAAAATGCGTGCCCTTGTCGAAGCCGTACATGGCTGTGACGATGGCCGCCAACCCAACCCAGGACAAAAACCCGGCAAGGCGTCGGGCGGGTGTCCATGCAACCGGCACCAATGCGATCAGGGCACCGGTCAACAACTCGAACGCCCGGAACGGCAGCAGGTAGAACGCGCCTGAGGGATTCACCGCCAGGGCCCACGCGCAGGTGAGCAGGGATGCAAGGAAGAGGACGCCCAGCAGGCCGGTAAACAGCTTGCGTCCAATCCGGGTCAGCAGCAATGCCAATAGCGGGAACAGGATGTAGAACTGCTCTTCGATGCCCAGCGACCACAGGTGCAGCAGGGGGATTTCATCGGCCGCCGGCGAGAAATAATTCAGCGTGGCGTAGAAATAGAAGTTGGCCGAGAACAGGATGGACGCGATCGCAGACTGTGCGTACTGCACGCGCTCGCTTGGGTAGAGCACCAGCATCGCGACCACCGAGGTCGCCAGCACGACCGAAAGCAGCGCCGGAAGGATCCGTCGGGCACGGCGAACGTAGAATCGAGCAATGGAGAAGCTGCCAGCCTCCATTTCCCCGTAGATGATCCGGGAGATCAGGAAGCCGGAAATCACGAAGAATACGTCTACACCCACGTATCCCCCCGGCACCAGCCGAGGGTCCAGGTGATACAACAGCACGCCAAGGACGGCGATGGCCCGAAGCCCATCGATATCAGCCCTGTACTTGAGGCCCATCTCCTCGTCCTGCCGACTTGCGGCGTCGTAAATGGCCCGAATTATGCCGTTAATCGCACGCTCCAGGCCAGCCGCCGCTGAGGACGGCGACCGGGCCTGCCTAGCATTGGTGTCGGGTCAACGAATACACTGTCGGCGGGTCTGTCCCTGCAGCCCTCCCCTTGGCAACGAAGGCACCTTCCCGATGAGCATTTCTGCTGGCCGCGACCTCCGTAAGTGGCGAGACGCACGCTGAGATGATCGTAGGTAGAGGACTGCTTGCCGAGGCCTTCCGTGCACGCTATCAGGATGACGAATCGGTCATCATCCTTGCGTCCGGAGTATCCAATTCATCTGAGACGGATGAGGGTGAATTCGAGCGCGAGAATGAGCTCCTGAAAGCGAATCTGCTGCGTGATCACACCCGGTTCGTGTACTTCAGCAGTTGCGTCGTGGGCTTCGACCATCTGCCGCCGTCCCCCTATGTCCGGCACAAGGCCCGCATGGAAGCCTTGGTACTCGACCGACCGGGGGGATTCGTATTCAGGTTGCCACAGGTCGTGGGCAGGACGTCCAATCCCAACACGCTGACCAACTACCTCGCCTCCCACATCATCGACGGGCTGGATTTCACGATCTACGACGGCGCCGAGCGCAACCTTGTGGATATCGACGACATCGCGCTGATCGTGCCGGAGCTGCTTGCGGACCCGGCCAACGAGCGGCGTTCCACGGTCATCGCAGCCCGCCACCCGGTGGCTGTGACAAAGCTCGTAYCCATGTTGGAGGAACTGCTCGGCAAGCGTGGACGCGCACGCATCGTTCCCCGCAGAGAAGCCTTCCAGGTCGATGCTACCGCCGCCTGGAAGGTTGCCGACCGTCTCGGCCTTGGCCTGGACGCAGGTGACCACTACGCCCGCAAGGTGCTGCAGAAATACTATGGTTGAAATCTCTCCTCCCGAAGTCTCCGTGGTAGTGCCGGTCTACGGCGGCGTAGCGGCCCTGCCTGAGCTGTGCCAGCGTGTCGGCGCCTGCCTGGGGTTGGCCAATATCAGCTACGAGGTCATCCTCGTCGACGACAGGGGCGACGTGAATGCCTGGCGTGCGATCCAGTCGATCACTGCCGTTGATCCTCACGTCAAGGGAATCAGGCTGTCGCGCAATTTCGGCCAGCATGCCGCCACGCTTTGCGGCATCTCGCACGCACGCGGCGCGGCGGTGGTCACGATGGATGATGACCTGGAGCATCCGCCGGAAAGCATCCCGGCAATGCTCGCCGCCTGCAACGATGAGACGCCGCTGGTCTACGGCGTGTTCCCGGCACGTACGCATGCCTGGTACCGGAACATAAGCTCCGAGCTGATGCGGCGCACGCTCAAGGTATCGTTCCCGGACCTCAACGACAGCTATACCTCGTTCCGCTGCATTGACAGGACACTGGCCGAGCAGTTGAGTGCGTTCGACCTGAGCAAGCCCTACCTGGACGGCATGTTGTCCTGGCTGACGGCCAGTGTGGCGACGGTCTCCGTTGAACATGGCGCGCGCCGCCATGGTGAGAGCGCATATACGCTGCGCAAGCTGATTTCCCACGCGATGAACATCTTCATCACGTTCTCCCATCTTCCGCTGAGAATGGCCTCTTACTTCGGTACTGCCATCGCTGCCATCAGCTTTGCCTACCTCACCTACATCGTTATCGCCCACCTGACCGGAACCATCCGCAACCCAGGCTATGCGTCGCTGATGTCGGTCGTACTGTTCACCTGTGGTGTGCAGCTGGTGATCCTGGGCGTGGTTGGCGAGTACATCGGGCGCCTGATGGGCGTCGCGAACAAGAAGCCGGCTTTCGCGGTGCAATCCATTTCCAAGGCGTAGTGCTTTCGAGCGCCGAGAGAGAAGAGCCATGAACAACAACGAGCAACCCGAGTTCGATCGCTACGCGGCCCAGTACCGCGATCTGCACAATGCGAGCATCACCGCCAGCGGGGAGGAGTCGGAGTACTTCGCCGAGTACAAAGCGAACGTCGCTGCACGCGAGCTCGGCGAAGATGCCCGCAAGGCCATCAAGGTGCTGGATTTCGGCACAGGCATCGGCGGGTCGATTGCCCCGCTGCGGCGCGCCCTTCCCAAGGCCGAACTGCATGGCGCAGACATCTCTTCGGAGAGCGTTGCCATGGCCCAGCAGCGCCATGGTGATCTGGCGTCGTTCAAGGTCATAGTCGACAACGCCCTGCCCTATCCGGACGCCACGTTCGACATCGTGTTCGTGGCGTGCGTGTACCACCACATCCCGGTGGACCAGCGCGAGCACTGGACAGCCGAGATCCGTCGCGTACTCAAGCCTGGCGGGCATTTCCTGGTGTTCGAACACAACATGCTGAATCCGCTGACCATGAAGGTCGTGCGCGACTGCGAATTCGACGAGGACGCGATCCTGCTGCCGCGCAATGAGCTGCTCGGCCTGGTGGGCAGGCAGTCTTTCCGGACGATCAAGGCGCGATACATCGTCTTTTTCCCGAAGGCCCTGTCGTTCCTTCGCGCGACCGAACGCTCACTGGGCTGGCTGCCGCTGGGCGCTCAGTACTACGTCCACGCGCGCGCCTGATTGCCTGCCCTGCCTCGCTGACCGCCCCGTGCTGGAACTCGCCAAATTCATCGCTGCCCGCGTCGCCAGCACGGTTGCCAGCTATCTGATCTACCTGGTGCTCCTGCACTGGATGGGCTATGCACTTGCCTACTTCATCGCGTACCTCGCAGGCATTGGTCTGTCATATGTGGTGAACGCGATGATGGTGTTCAAGCAGCCTATGACACGGCGCTCGGCCCTGCTGTTCCCTTTGATCTACGTGGTCCAGTTCCTGCTCGGCATGCTGATCCTGCGGCTGTGCATCGAGAAACTGGACACGCCGGAATGGCTGGGCATGGCAATCAGCATCGTGCTGACGCTGCCATTGGCCTTCGGTCTGTCGCGCTGGGCGATGCGGGCGCCGAAACCGCCCGGACATCTTTGATACCGCACGAAGGCGGGAGCCGACTCGGCGGCCATTTTTCCCCTTCTGCGTGACGGCCTGCTTGAACAGGCCGTCGCAGTCCCATCAGTCCAGTGCCTTCGCCGCCGTCACCGGCTGAAGTGTGATCGATCGCAGCGTCATGGCACTCGCGCCATTGCTGAAGACCCGCACTTCGACCCCCTGCACGGCCTCCGCGGCAGTGAGCCGAAGGCTGACAGGGGCGGCGGTCGGGCCGGCTATGGGGGTCTTGGCAAGCACTGTAGCTCCCATGTTGCCGACCACGTCGATGTAACCCACCTCCCCCGTCGACGGGGCAGACACGTCGACGTCGACACGGTAGTCGCCTGCCGGCAGCGTCACGTAGGGGCCATAGTGAAGGAAGCCCGTTTCCCCCGCGTCGGCCGCAAGCTGCAGGCGCCCCTCGATCTTGTCCAGTCGGCCGATCTGGTGCTGGGACCGCGTCCCCAAGGGGTCGCTGATGGCGCGCTCGCTGGAGCTGTCCACGTCCCAGTTGGGCAGGGTCGAGGCGAGATTTTCCTTGAAGACCAGCACCACGAAGTCACCGGCAGGGAACTCTTCAAGAGGTGCGCCGGTAAAGGTGAAGGCCGTGTCCCGATCCAGTTGGGCTGCCTCTTCCTTGCTCAGCAGCAGGAAACTCTTCCCGGTCCAGGTCTGCGGTCGGAACCAGCTTCGCGATGCAAGGTGCAACCGGGGTATGGGCAGCCCACGGTCGAATTCGATCTGGCGGACACGGACATCCCCGCCACTGAGGATCGTGATGACACCCGAGTTCCAGTAGGTACCGTAGCCGTACTGCAGACCGTGGGCCTTGAGCACGTCCATTGCCTGCACATGGTGCGACGGCGGGGTGCCACGATACAGGCGGGAGAATGAGTTCCCGGGGTAGACCAGGCTGCTCGCCAGCACCAGCGCGATGCACCAGGACGCCACGCCGGTCGGGGTGCGCAGGCCCTGTGACTCTGCATGGCCCAGCACCAGCACGAGGCCCAGCACAAGCGAGGGCAGCATGTAGCGTGCGCTCATGACCGGCCCCGTCATGTCCGGCGTGGTCGTGGTGACCTGCAGGAAGATGAACAGGCACAGCCCACTGGCAGTGAAGGCAGCAAGCATGCGCGCGCCTGGGCGGGCATCACGCAGGAACCCACAGCAGACCGACGGCAGGAGCACCAGCATGGCCAGTACTGACAGCAGGCGCAGCGCTTCGTAGGCTCCCCACGGGGACATCACCGACCTGCCCGCCGTCGGCAACGCCCCGAACACACCCAGGATGCCTTCGAGCGTGAACCATAGGTTGTCCTTGAACGAAGCAAGGCTGAGCCAGCGCGCCGAACCCGCGCCGTCGGCGCTATGCGCCTGTGCCAGCGAGACCACATGCAGGATCGTTCCGACCAGTGCAGCACCGAAAAGCATGACGCCCAGGATGATCAGGCGCCGCGCGTCACCCGTCAGCTTCCAGCGTCGAGCACCCGGATGCCAAGTGAATAGGTCACCGCGTGCCATTGCCCAGGCCAGCAGTGCAGCCAGCATCGGTGCAATGTCATAGGCAGCAGCGCGCTGCGGATTGCCCCAGAAGGCGAGGATGCCCAGCACCACCAATGCGACGGCCCAGATCACCGATGCCCGGCGGCTTGTCGCCTCCAGCCAACGCCAACTGAAGTAGAGCGTGAACACGGCAACGTAGAGCACGTTGCCGTAAGAAACCTGACCAAACAGGTTCTCTGCCATCACCCAGGACACGCCGCCAGCAAAGATCGTGACCGTAAGCAGCCGCATCCATGCCGAGCGCATCACCATCCCAGAGGCACACCACAGCGAGATGAGCACGATTGCCGAAGAGATCAGGCCAGAAACCGCGTGCAAGGTGTAGCTGTTCTTGAAGAAAGGCAAAAACGGGATGATGAAGATCTGCCCGAACAGCACCCACAGGTCGCCATTCACGTAGTTCCAGTCGGACGGGAAGTACGAACCCTGTCGGACTACCTCACCCGCCAACAGGCTTTTGAAGGCCGAATCAGTGTTGAACTCGGGGATATACCCCCTGAACAGGTAGTACACCAGCGCAGCAAGGCTGACCAGGAACAGCCCTACCAGCAGGCCCCGACCCGCGCGGATCGCGACCGCGATCGCATCGGCCACGACATCCTGGCCAGGTTCATTGCGTTTGTGCATCGTTGCTTTCCCTTTCCCCATGACGGCAGCACGCCATCATGCGTTGTCGTACATCCAGTGCAGCGTTTCGCGCAGGGTGCGCTGTTCGACCGTTCCCACCGCCTGTTGCAGGCGTGCGGGGTTTCCCACCAGCGTGCGCACTTCGTTGGCACGGACGAAGGCCGGGTTGACGACGATCTCGGGCGAATGTCCGGCGATCTCCCGCATCATGCCAATCACGTCCATCAAGGTGTGCTCTATGCCGGAGCAGAGGTTGAAGACCTCGCCAACACCCTGCAGCGCAGCCAGCCGGACATAGGCATCGGCCACGTTGCGCACGTCGTTGAAGTCCCGGGAGACATCGAGGTTCCCCAGCTCCAACCGTGCCTCGCGGCGCTTGAAGTGTCCGACGATCTTGGGGATCAGGAAGCRATCGGCCTGGCCCACGCCGGTGTAATTGAAGGGACGGACCACGGTCAGCGGCAAGGCATCGGCAAACTGGCGCGCCATCAGTTCCATGGCGTACTTGCTCACCGCATAGTCGTTTACCGGGGCGGCTGCCGCGGTTTCGTCCAGGATGCCTTCGGTGTTGCCGTAGATGTTCGCGCTACTGGCCAGGACTACATGCGAAGGACGATGAGCCGCTGCTGCCAGCGCCTCCAGCAGATTGCGCGTACCGACGATGTTGACGCGGTAGATTTCTTCGGCGTCACCGTGGGCCACGAACGAAATCGCAGCCAGATGGACCACGATGTCGGCCTGGGCGGCGGCCACCGCCTGCTGCAGCGACGTCTTGTCCAGCAGGTCGACCGCGCCGCCGTCGGCACGCGCAAGCGGCAGCACGCTGCAGCCGGCATCGGCGAATGCCTGCACGACATAGCGACCGGTGAAGCCGGTCGCCCCCGTCACCAGGACGCGCTTTCCCTGCAGGTCAGAAGGAGAAGCCACGCTCGTTCCTCTTCAGGTCGGCCTCGACCATCATCTGGCACAGCTGTTCCAGCGAGGTCTGCGGCTTCCAGCCCAGGATGCGCTCGGCCTTCTCCGGGTTGCCGATCAGCAGATCAACCTCGGCCGGGCGATGGAACTTGGCATTGATGCGCATCACGGTTTTGCCGCTGGCGGTGTCGATCGCAACTTCGTCGATGTCCTTGCCCTTGAACTCGACATCGATTCCGGCGCCCTTGAAGGCCATGCTGACGAAGTCACGCACGGTTTCGGTACGGTTGGTGGCCAGCACGAACGTATCGGGCTGATCGGCCTGCAGCATGCGCCACATGCCTTCCACGTATTCTTTGGCAAAGCCCCAGTCACGCTTGGCGTCCAGATTGCCCAGTTCCAGGCAATCCAGCAGGCCGAGCTTGATCTTGGCAACGGAGTCGGTGATTTTGCGCGTGACGAACTCACGCCCGCGCAACGGGCTTTCATGATTGAACAGGATGCCGCTGGAACCGAAGATGCCGTAGCTTTCGCGGTAATTCACCGTGATCCAGTGCGCGTACAGCTTGGCGACGCCGTACGGACTGCGCGGATAGAACGGGGTTTCCTCGATCTGCGGAATCGCCTGGACCTTGCCGAACATTTCCGACGTCGAGGCCTGGTAGAAGCGGATCTTCGGATTGATCAGGCGGATTGCCTCCAGCAGGTGCAGCGCGCCCACACCGGTAATCTGCGCAGTCGTGGTCGGCTGCTCGAAGCTGACGCCGACGAAACTCTGTGCGGCGAGGTTGTAGATCTCGTCCGGCTGGATCTTCTGCACCATCGAAATGGTGGTACCCAGGTCCGTCAGGTCGTACTCGACCAGCTCGAGATTGGGGTGGTTGGTAACCCCGACTTCATCCAATCGCCAGAAATTGACCGAGCTGGTCCGGCGGTAGGTGCCATAGACCTTGTAGCCCTTGTCCAGCAGCAGTTCGGTCAGATAGGCGCCGTCCTGACCCGTGATACCGGTGATGATTGCCTTTTTCATGTCGTTTTATTCTTCAACCAGATAGGGGGAATGATATCCGCAAGGGATCAGGTCGCTGGCTGGGCCAGCTGACGGGTAATGTGCTCCAGCCGTTTGGCCAGAATCGGATAGCGGTGCTCGGCGCGCCAACGCGCTGCGTTGCGTTGCACAGCCTGGGCCGATTCGCCATGGGACGCGAGCGAGGCGTGCAGGGCCATCAGGCCCTTGGCCAGGTCGGCCGGCGTGGTGCCGGGCATGCGGTGCACGATATCGCCGACGTCGTCGAAGATCGGAATCGGGGTGACCGCGACCGGGCGCCCAGCCGCCAGGCCGTAGCGGACCGCGCCGCTGGCCGACTCACCGGTGCCCTGGTATGGAAACACCACAACGTCGGCCTCCTGCAGCAGCGCCAGACTGTCCTGGTCACGCAGGAAGTCCGTCACCATGCGGACGTGCCCCTGAAGGCGGAGCCCGCGGATGCGCTGTTCGGCCTTGCGGATCTGGTCCAGCGACACGGTATCGGGGTACTCCGCGTTGACCATCGTCAGGCGGACGTCCAGGCCCTTGTCGCGGATGATCGCCACCGCCTCGATCAACTCCTGCAGCCCCTTGTGTGGCAGGAAGAAGCCATACGAGGCGATATGCAAGGACCGACCCGTATCTCGTTCCGGAATCGCGGGCGCGTCCATGATCCCGTGCGGGAACAGGGCCGTGTTGCGTTCCACGCCCAGGGCTTTGAGCCGGTTGAGGTCGGCGATCGAGTGCACCAGCACGCGGTCGCAGCCGGCCAGCGCCGGTGCCAGCATGTGCAGCTGCTTGGCCATGTTCTCCGCAGCGTCGACGGTGGCATGCAGCAGCGCCACCACTACCCGACCGGCGCGCTTCTGCGCTTCAAGGAAACGGGCGAAGTGCGGGAAGTCGAAGAATGCGTACTGGAACTGGATCACGATGGCCTGCAGCTGCAGGCGGTCGATCTCACGCGACAGCCGCGACAGGTCATCGCCCGAACCACGGGTCCAGCAGCGCACGACCTCTGCACCGTCGTCGAACGTGCGGTCGCTGTCATCAGCCGCAAGAATGGCCACCGGTTCGCTCAGCCCGGCAACCAGGTTGCTGGAGTAGGTGGCAATGCCACAGCGCGTGTTCCAGGTGGTCACCCACCCGGTGCGCAGCGCCGGAACGGAGCCGGTACGTGCGAACTGCCGCACGTCGTGCTCCAGCTTTTCGGCCACATCGGACCACTTGAAGCGCTCCATCAGCAGCTGCCGCGCGGCCCCGGTCCGCGCCTTGAGGGCCGCAGGGTCCGCACGGTGGACCTCACGCAGCGCCGCTGCCAGCGAATCGACGTCCGGCTCGGCCCATACGGAGTTGAAGAGCTTGAAATGGGTGTCGGCTGCGACGAACGAGTAATCGACCAGCCAGGCGGTCTGCGGGGTGCAGAAGTCGAGCTGACCGCCCCACGCGGTGGTGATCACCGGCAAGCCCATCAACATCGCCTCGGCCATGGGCAGGCCGAAGCCTTCGGCCCGGCTGGGAGCGACCAGAGCGTGGCAGCTGGCGTACAGCTGCTTCAACTCGGCATCGCTGATGTCCCCCTCGATGATGATCACCTCGGGGAAATCGGGGTGGTCGCGCGAGGCGTCGGCCAGCCAGCGCTGGACCTCGTTGTGCGGATTGGCGAAGGTCTTGATGATCAGGCTGACATCATCGCTGCCGCTGAACGCCTGGCCATAGGCCTTCAGCAGCGCGTCCACGCCCTTGCGCGGGAAGCAGGATGACACGTGCAGGAAACGATGCGACTTGCCGGGAACCGGATAGTGCCGCGCCGCTTCGATGCGTTCCCAGTGGTCCACGCCATTCCAGCAAACGGCAAGCGGGATCGCTGCGCCGTTGTCGATCATGACCTTGCGTACGTGGCCGGAGACGCACGAGAGTCCCTGCAGGTTGTCATTGAAATCATCCATCCAGGCCTGCGGGAAACCACTTTCTTCCCACGGGTACAGATGCAGGGTGTTGACGCGCGACTGCATGTCCGCCACGCGCGGTGGGTACAGCAGCCGGCTGGTGACGTCGGCCTGCGCAGCCGGCAGCGCCGGCTCGCCGGCATGCAGGCGGGCAACACTGGGATTGGCTTCCAGGAAGGCCGGGGACGCGGCGAAATCGCCCGGGCCTTCGGTGGAATGCAGCACGACATGATGGCCCCTTTCGGCCAGCGCCTCGGCCAGGCTGCGATTGACCAACGCCAGGCTGTAGCTGCTGTCGAACGGCCCTTCCACGCGCCAGGACAACTGGGCGGGAAGCTCACCACCACGGGCGATGGCCAGGTTGGCCTGCATGGCCGAGGAGATTGCCGGTGCTGCGACGTGCAGATCGGCATCGGACGGCCCTATCGGCGCATCGATGGCCCCGATGGCGGCGATCAGATCGCGGTAGTTCTGCTCCACCGCCTGGCCACTGGCGGGCCAGCTGCGCGCGCGCGCGGGACGGGCGGCAACCACCGATTCGAACGCGGTCAGCGCGGTCACTGCGGTCACGTCCCAGGAGAAGCGCGCGGCTTGCTGGGGCGCGTGCTCACGCAGGGAGGCAATGAAGTCAGTGTCCTGCAGGGCACGGCGCATGCACGCCGACATCTGTGCGACGTCCATGGGATCGAACAGGGCATCGGCGCGACCGATGACCTCCGGAACACTGGTGGTACCCGAGCCGATCGTCGGCGTGCCACAGGCCATCGCTTCCAGCGCCGGCAGCCCGAAACCCTCGTGGAGGGACGGGAACACGTACAGGCTGGCCGCGCTGTACAGCAGGATCAGCTCGTCGTCGGTGATGTAACCGGTGTAGACGACCCGGTCGGAAATGCCCAGCTGCGAGGCCAGGACATTGAAACGGATCATGTCCGCTTCATGGATCTTGCCGGCAATCACCAGACGGTGGTTGGCAAGCACTGCGTCACCCAGCATGGCGAACGCCTGCAGGAGGCGCTCGGCGTTCTTGCGCGGCTCCATGGCGCCGCTATACATGACATAGCCGCCCCGGATGCCGAAACGCGAGATCAGCCGTTCGCGTTCCACGTCGCCGATCGGAAGCGGCTTGAAGTGCGGCGAGATCGCCGAGGACATGTTGACGATGCGGGCCGGATCCAGATCGAGTGCCTGGATGGCTTCGTCGCGGGCGTGACCGGAAATGGAAAGCAGCAACGGCGACCGCTTCAGGTGCTCGATCTTGTCCATGTACCATGCCCGGCCCCAACCCGAACCCAGGTACTTTTCCGGATTGAGCAGGGGAATCAGGTCGTACAGGGTCATGGCCGCAGGCAGCACACCCGGCAGCCGGCCGATGGAGGTGACCGCGCCGCCCTGGGCACCTTCGAACAGGCTGGAGACATGCACGATGTCCGGCTGTAGACCGGCCAGGGCCGATTCCCACATCAGCTCGGACGCGCGACGGCGCCAGACGTTGCTGTCATCGGTCCAGCTCACCGCACGGTAAGTGTCAAAGACACGAATCCGCTCCGGCGGCAACAGGCCGTCGAAACCGGCGCGGATCTCGTCGATGCCTTCGGGGAAGGCACCGTTGACGGCCACCCAGATCTCGTGGTCTCCCGCATTGCGGGCCATGCCCTGCGCCAGTGACATCGAATAGCGCCCGATGCCGCRGAAGCGGCTTTCGGTCTGGGCACCCTGTAGATCGATTACTACTCTCATCGTGCGACTCCCTGTCCGCAGGCTGCGCGCAGATCGGCGAGCACCTGCTCGGCGCGCTTGTCCATCATGGAACCCGTCACCTCGCGCTCGGGGCCGCCGATCGCCTGCGGCGGCGGACGCACGGCATCGAACATCTGCTCGTGCTGCGCAATGGTGTGCAGGCGGTTGTAGACGAAGGGAATGCGCTTGAGAATCGGCTTGAGGATTTCACGCAGGCCCGGAATGGCGAACACCACCCGCAGCGCCATGGTCGCCACCGGCCGCATCAGGCGCTTGGCGCTCATTACCACCCCGCCAGACATCCGGCGACGGACGGCACGCAGCGGACGGGTGATCTGCCAGGACCGGCTGGCTTCCATCTCACGCAACTGGGCGCGCAGCGCCTCGGCTTCGATCCACCACCGGTTGGCCTCTATCCGCTGCTTTCCGAGCTCGCCCTTCATCGATTCGATTTCGGCACGCGACATGGAAGTCGCCGCTTCCATCATGCGCTGGTGTTCGTTCAGCGTGCGATGCTGGGCCTGCACCATCGCATTGATGGCGGTGGCATGTTCGGCCTGCAGGCGCTCCACATCCTCGCGGCGGACCAGCACTTCCTGCCGCATCGCCTCCGCCTCGGCCTCTGCCTCTTCCACCTGCGCGTCGCGCTGGGCGATCTGGTCGTTCATGTGAACTTCCAGCGCATGGTAGGCCAGGTTCATTTCGGCGCAGAACACGGACGACGAGCTGAGGCTGAAGTCATCAAAGACGTTGGGACCGCAGTTGAACGCGTCCATCAGCTCCGGGTGTTCCTGACTGACGTAGAACCGGTTCAGCCCATCGAAGTAGGCGAACGCGTAGCCCTTTGCCAGCACGGCTGGCTCCCACTCCAAGTGGGTCTGCTCGGTACTCAGCGGGCGCGTGCTTTCAATGACCACCACCCATGGCCGCTTGGTCGAGGTGGACCAGCCGTCCACCACCCGCGCCTCCGCTCCCTCGACGTCGATCTTCAGCCAGTGGATGTCAGCATCGGGAATCTGCTCAAGCACGGCATCCAGCGTGATCGCCGGAACCCGGATTTCGCCGACCTGGAAGCCCGCTTCGCGATGCTCCGCTGCGATCGCCTCGTCCATGGTGCTCAGGCCGGTTTCCAGGATGTCGAAAAAGCGGAGAATGCCAGGCTTGTCCGACACCGCCACCTGCAGCACCACCTCATCAGGGCGCCGTTCGCGCAACTGGCCTGCGTAGGCCGGGGTCGGCTCGACATGGACGCCGTTCCAACCGTGTTCGTGGAACAGGCGGCTGACCGAATCCACGTCCGGACTCTGCGCACCGACATCGACATAACGTCCGCCCTGAACATGCGAAAGCGCACGCCAGAGCATGACGTCTTCAAAGTTCTGCGCGTAGGAAATCAACTTCTCCATTACTTCTCCGCTGTCGTGTTCGATGCATCCAATGCTCCGGCCGCGTTGCCGGTGAAGCGCTCCACGGCGAAGGTGCCGTCCAGCCAGTTCGAGCCGATGAACAAGGGCAGGCCCGCATTCATGACATCAAACACAATCAGGTTGTCCACCCATTCGAAATTGTCCACCAGGTGGGTCTCGGTACTGACCAGCGCCGGCGACACCGAATAGGACCCGGGCCCGAGGCGGCAGGTGAAGTCCAGTGAGAACACCACGCGTTCGCCCTGCTGCACGTCCTTCTGGACCTGCTGGGCGTGCCAGGTGTTACTGCCCCACACGACATGCCCTTGCTTGTCGCGGAGCATGAATCCGAGCACGAGGCTGGGAATGTCCGAGAGCACCTCCGCCTCCAGTACCAGACGCAGCTTCTGTCCCACTGTGGCCAGAGCGACATCCGCTCCGGTGGCCGCATCGACCAGCCGCAGACTGCCGACCCGCGCCTGCCCGGTGCCACTGCGCGTAGTCACCCAGCCGGACTTGCCACGGCTTTGTTCCACCGCCAGCAGCTCGTTTTCCTTCCTCGCGATCAGCGCGTTGTAGTAGTCGATCACCTCATCAGGCTGACCATCCTTCAGTACCGTGCCCTTGTCCAGCAGAATGGCGCGGTCGCAGAGGGCCTTGACGTCGCCCAGGCTATGCGAGACCAGCATGATCGAGGTGCCTTCCTCACGGAAGCGA
>NZ_JBFTOJ010000047.1:0-24117 GCF_056397905.1 Stenotrophomonas sp. 05L414_2 | reverse complement strand
GGCCAGACCAACAACACCTCGGCCAGCTGCCAGAACGTCAGCGACTGGATCACCCGTGATGGCGCCGGCAAGCTTGACCAGATCTACACGCCGAAGATGAACATCGCCAGCCAGAACCTGCAGGCGGTCACGGCCAGCTTCAAGTACGTACAGGACATCGGCCGCTTCGGTGCGCTGCAGTTCTCCAGCAACTACACCAACATGATCAAGCGCGAACTGCAGCCGCAGCCGGGCGACGAGTACCTGGACCTGCTGCGCGACCCGTACGCGATGTGGAACTACGACCAGTACGCCAAGGTGCGTGCCGACGGTGCGGTGGGCTGGGCGAAGGACAAGTGGACCACCACCGTGTACTTCAACTACATCGGCAAGACGCCCAACCGCATGGCATACCTGGGCAAGGGCTACGACTACGTGCATCCGTCCGGCTACGAGGCCGGCAAGTGGGGCTCGTACACCACCTACAACCTGAGCGTGAATTACCAGGCGATGGACAACCTGACGCTGTCGATGATGGTCAACAACGTGTTCAACAAGATGCCCGACGGCCAGGCCCACAGCTACGCCGGCAACATCGGCGCACCGTACAACAGCAGCATCTACAACCCCTACGGCCGTGCGGTCTACGTGCAGGCCAAGTACGAGTTCGGCGGGAAGTAAGCGCCGGGCCGGAACTGCACAAAAGGCCCCGCTTCGGCGGGGCCTTTTTCATGCCCGTCAATTGAGACGGAACATCGAAACCAGTCTCATAAATTAATTAATCAGAAAAGTCTCCGCGAAGCCAGCAAGCCATTGATCTACATACTACAAATCGTCTTCGATCAATTCTGTTCTGCAACGCAACATTTTGAAACATTCCTAGACAATCGCGTTTACGCACTGATTTCAAAGGACTTTTCTTCCGATAAGCAGCACATCCGTGTGACGGGTCCGTTTTGACAACGTGAACGTCGTGTTACGGTCCGGCTGAATGGATTGCAACTGAACACATCATGAAGATGTCAGGGAGGACATCAGCCAGACGACATCGCTCATTACGGGGATCCATCATGTCTCGCCATCGCTCCACGCCTTCGCGTCACCCCCTGACCCTTGCCCTGATCGGCACCCTGATCGCCTCCGGCGCAGCCCACGCGCAGGACACCGGCCCGACACAGCTTGACCGCGTCACCGTCACCGGCTCACTGATCCCGCAGACGCAGATCGAGAACCACACGCCGGTCCTGACCGTCACCGCCGAGGACATCCAGACCCGCGGTTTCACCAGCGTCGCCGACGTCCTGCAGCAGTCCTCGCTGTCGACCGGCGGCCTGCAGGGCGGGCAGACCTCCGCTTCGTTCACCCAGGGTGCCGAGGCCGCCGGCATGTTCGGGCTCAGCCCCGGCTACACCAAGTACCTGATCAACGGCCGCCCGATGCTCTCGTATCCGGCGCTGTACAACGGCAGCGACAGTTTCAACAACATCAGCGGCATTCCGATCGACATCGTCGAGCGCATCGAGATCCTGCCCGGCGGCCAGTCGTCGCTGTACGGTTCGGATGCGATCGCCGGCGTGGTCAACATCATCCTCAAGGAGCGCATGGATGGCGGTGTGCTCAACGTCCGTGGCGGTGCCTACTCCGAAGGCGGCGGCAACAGCGTACGCGTCAGTGCGGCGCGCGGCTTCAACGGTGTCGACGATCGATTCCATGCGCTGGTCAACGTGCAGTACGAAAAAACCAGCCCGATCTGGGGCTACCAGCGTGACCTGACCAAGGTCAACAATCCCGACGGCTACAGCCCCCAGTACGTCTCCAACGACTTCCTGGTACTGCTGCCGGCCAACAGCAACCGCTACGCGATGATGGACCCGAACCTGTGCGCCAACGTGGCGGGCCAGTTCGACGGCACCACCGTGCTCGGCACCCGGCCAACCGGCCAGGCCTGCGGTTCGGTCTATGGCACCGGCTACAAGACCATCAAGAACGGCAAGGAAAGCGGGCAGATCTACAGCTCGATGACCTTCGATGTGAACGACAACTTCCAGTTGTTCGGCGACGCGCTCTACAGCCTGGAAGAAGTGAAGTACGCCACAGGCTCGAACTACACCTGGTGGGGCACCTCCTCCGGATGGGGCCGCTTCTACGATCAGGACAGCGGCCAGTACATGAACCTGCAGCGCGTGTTCGCGCCGGAGGACATCGGCGCCGGCGGCTATCGCGACATCATGAACACCGATCGCAACAAGGCTTACCAGGTCACGCTCGGCGGCCGCGGCACGGCAGGCAGCTGGGATTACAGTGCCAGCTTCACCCGCGGCGAATACAAGTTGACCGAGCGCAACTTCGTGCGCTGGAACGATCCGATCAACGACTACTTCGAGCAGCGTGTGCTGGGGCCGGTGCTGGGCACCACCAGCACCGGGTACAACATCTACAGCCCGGACTGGGAAGCGTTCTACTCGCCACTGCCGAGCGGTGATTTCCAGAGCTTCACCGGCTACACCTACAGCCAGAGCCGCACCTGGCAGAACCTGCTGCGTGCGCAGGTCACCAATGGTGCGCTGTTCAAGCTGCCCGGCGGCGACGCCGGCTTCGCAGTGGTGGTTGAAGGCGGCAGCGAAGGCTGGGATTACACGCCCGATACCCGCCTGGTGGATGGCAGCGTGTGGGGCACCACCGCGGTTTCCGGCGCCGGCCATCGCAGCAGCTACGCGGTGACCAGCGAACTGCGCATGCCGTTGCTGGAATCACTGACGGTGACCGGCTCCGGCCGCTACGACGCCTTCAAGATCGGTGGCAACACCATCGACAAGGCGACCTACAGCGTCGGCCTGGAATTCCGGCCGATCGACAGCCTGCTGTTCCGTGGCAAGTACGGCACCGCGTTCCGCGCGCCCACCCTGTCCGATGCCTTCCAGGGTGTCAGCGGCTACTACGCCAACGGCTCCACCGACTACTACCGTTGCGGCCAGCTGGGCTACGACCCGGCCAACACCACCGGCTGCCCGTATGACAGCGTGTCGGTGTTCGGCACCCAATCCGGCAACCCGGACCTTGAGCCGATCACCGCCGATGTCTGGAACGCCGGCATCGTGTGGGCGCCCATCAACAACCTGTCGGTGTCGGTGGACTACTACAACTGGAAGATCAAGAACGAGGTCAACACCCTCAGTTCCGACCAGTTGCTGCTGGCCGAGTATTACTGCCGCAACGGCCAGACCAACAACACCTCGGCCAGCTGCCAGAACGTCAGCGACTGGATCACCCGCGACGCCTCCGGCGTACTCGATGAGATCTATACGCCGAAGATGAACGTGGCCAGCCAGAACCTGCAGGCGCTGACGGCCAGCTTCAAGTACGTACAGGACATCGGCCGCTTCGGTTCGCTGCAGTTCTCCGGCAACTACACCGACATGCTCAAGCGCGAACTGCAACCGCAGCCGGGCGATGAGTACCTGGACCTGCTGCGCGACCCGTATGCGATGTGGGTGTACGACTCGTACGCCAAGGTGCGCGCCGACGGTTCGATCGGCTGGGCCAAGGACAAGTGGACCACCACCCTGTATGCCAACTACATCGGCAAGACGCCGAACTACATGGCCTACCTGGGCAATGGCTACGATTACGTCCACAGCTCCGGCTACAAGGCCGGCAAGTGGGGTTCGTACACCACCTACAACCTGAGCGTGAACTATCGGGCGATGGACAACCTGAGCCTGTCGCTGATGGTCAACAACGTGTTCAACAAGATGCCTGACAACCAGCGGTACAGCTTCGCCGGCACCAGCGGCCAGCCGTACAACAACTACCTGTACAACGCTTATGGCCGTGCCATCTACGTGCAGGCCAAGTACGAGTTCGGCAACAACTGATCCGTCGACGTCGTTTCCTGCAGCAAAAGACCCCGCTCCGGCGGGGTCTCTTCCATCAATGGTGCGCATGCGGATGGGCTTCACGCGGAGTTGACGAGAACCCAGGCTTCGTTCATCTTCCGGTCATGTTGCCGTGCCCCGCCACAAGGAACCGCTGATGATGCAACTCCGATATACGCCTGCCCGCCTGGGTGCCGCCGTTTCAATGCTGCTGGGCCTGTGCGTCGGCCAAGCCGCCGCCGCGCCTCTGCCCGCAGAGGATTTCGCCAAGATTCCCGCGTTGCAGTCGGTCACGATGAGTGCCGACGGCAAGCAGCTGGTCGCCATCATTGCCGCCCCCGGCAGCAACAACGCCGACACTGCGCTGGCCAACTGGAACCTGGACAACCTTACCGCCGGGCCGGTGGCCATCACCCCGTCCGGCGATCGGATGAAATTCATCGCCGCCAGCGCGCTCAAGGCCGGGCGCAACCTGGTCATCAGCCGCCAGGAGTGGACCGGCAAGCTGGGCGGCTGCGGTGAAGGCAACAGTACCGGTGCCACCAAGACCTTCCTGACCAAGGCCTACCTGACCGACGCCAGCCAGGCGAAGTTCGACGAGGCCTTTGCCAGCAACACGCGAACGCTGGGCGTCAGTGCCGATACGCTGCGCTGCCTGGAGCTGGCCGGCACCGCTTCGCTGGTGCACCTGCTGCCGCTGGACCCGGACCGGGTCATCATCAACCAGCTCAATGAWGCCACCCTGCAGGCCAACTACTACCGCTTCAACCTGCGCACCGGGCAGACCGAACTGCTGTTCAAGGGCAGCTCGCGCACGACCCCGGGCCTGTTCCACCCACGCACCGGCGAGGTGGTGACCCAGACGCAGATCGAATCCAGCGGGGCCGAGGATTTCGAACAGCGTGTGCTGATCAAGAACAGCGCCGGCCAGTTCGAGGTGCATGCGCCGCTGACCACCAAGCTGAGCGAACGCTTCACGGTGGACGTGGTCGGCATCGACGATGACAGCGGCAAGCTGTACGTGCTGAYCGACCAGTTCTCCGATCTGGTACAGGCGCGACTGTATGACCCGGTCAAGAAGGAATTCGACAAGGAGCCTCTGGCGGCCCACCCGACCTTCTCCATCAGCTCGCTGATCCTGGGCACACGCAAGAGCAACTTCAACCAGGTGCTCGGCTTCTACATCGATGGACCGCAGCGCCAGGCGATCTATGTCGACCCGCAGATGAAAGGCCTGCAGGAGGGCCTGCAGAAAGCCTATCCGGGCCTGACCGTCTACATCACCGGCTACAACGACGATCTCTCGCGCGTACTGTTCACTACGGAAAGCAACCGCAACCCGAAGAGCTACTACATCCTGGCCGACCGTAAGGACGTGGTGCCGCTGGGCAGCGAACGTCCCTGGGTGGACAGCAAGCAGATCGGCGAACAGCGCTGGGTGACCTACACCGCCCGTGATGGCCAGCAGATCCCGGCGATCCTCGACCTGCCGGCAGGCTGGAAGCAGGGCGACGGCCCACTGCCGACCCTGGTGCATCCGCATGGCGGACCGTGGGCGCGTGACTACACGGGCTGGGACGTGTCCGGCTGGGTGCCCTTCTTCACCTCGCGCGGCTATGCCGTGCTGCGCCCCCAGTACCGTGGCAGCTCCGGCCTGGGCCGCAAGCTGTGGCTGGCCGGCGATGGTCAGTGGGGCCAGAAGATGCAGGATGACAAGGACGACGGTGCCGCCTGGCTGGTGTCGCAGGGCATCGCGGCGAAGGATCGCATCGCGATCTTCGGCTACTCCTATGGCGGCTTCGCGGCAGCAGCGGCCACCGTACGCAGCCCATCGCCGTACCAGTGCGCCATTGCTGGTGCACCCGTCACCGACCTGGGCCGGCTGGGCACGTCCTGGAGCCAGAACCGCCTTCAACGCATCCTGCAGGGCCGCACCGTCAAGGGCATGGACCCGATGCAGAACACCGCCAAGGCCACCATTCCGCTGCTGACCTTCGTCGGCGACCGCGACGTACGCACGCCGGCGTTCCATGCCCGCAACTTCTATTCCGCCGTGCAGGGCAAGGTTCCGGCCCGGTTCGAGCTGATTCCCGACATGCCGCACAGCATGCCGTGGTACCCGCGCCACTTCCAGACGACCCTCACCCTGATGGCCGACTACCTGGCCAAGGACTGCGGGCCGGGCGGCCTGTAACCCCAGCAGAGGGGCCGATCAACAACCCCGCCGGCTTAACCGGCGGGGTTTTTTAATGCCCGAATTCCTGAATTTCCCCTTAGCAACAATAAGTTACGCAAAGAGTCCATTCATGTTGCATTTACTTTACGCCACACATACACTCCATTAACCGAAGCATAACAAACGGGGATCCCAAGAAATGCGCAACGCCAACCGCCACATCAAGCCAAGCCGCGTCCCGCTGACTCTCGCAGTACTGGCCTGCCTGCAGGTCGCACCGGCACTGGCCCAGGAGACCACCCAGCAGGAAGCAAAGGCGTCAAGCGCTTCCACCTCCAACCAGCGTGCGACCGACCTTGACAAGATCACCGTCACCGGCTCGCTGATCCGCCGCGCGGACTACGAGACCACCTCGCCGGTGTTCACCATCAACGCCGAGACCAACGCCAAGCAGGGTCAGGTCAACGTCGCCGAGTTCCTGCAGAAGTCGGCCATTGGTTCGGCTGAAACGCAGATCACCCACCAGTTCGGCGGCTTCGTCGTCGACGGCGGCACCGGCGTGCAGACCGTGTCGCTGCGCGGCCTGGGCGCCAACCGCACCCTGGTGCTGCTGGATGGGCAGCGTCCGGGCCCGGCCGGTACCCGCGGCGCCGTCGGCGCCTTCGACCTGAACGTCATTCCCACCGCCATCCTGCAGCGCGCCGAGATCGTGAAGGACGGTTCGTCCTCCATCTACGGCTCCGATGCGGTGGCCGGCGTGGTCAACCTGATCACCAAGAAGAACATCGAGCGTCCGGAGCTGACCGTCACCGGCCGCGTGCCGACCGAGGGCGGTGGCGAGGTATTTGCTGCATCTCTGGCCAACGGCTGGAACTTCGACAACGGCAGCATCGTGGCCGCCGCCGAGTGGTATCGCCACAATGCGCTGACCCGCAATGACCGCGACTACCTGAACTGCAGCAACGACCTCATCAAGGATGCCGACGGCAACCGCATCGACCGCCAGGATCGTTCGATCACTGCCGGCACCGATCTGGCGAACTGCAACAACCTGCTGCACAACGTCGTCGACGTCGGTGCCGTCCGTTATGTTCCTTCGCCGGAAGGCAATACCATCGGCCCACTGCCCGGCTATCGGCCGCGTACCACCCGCACCTATGCCGGCGGCCGCGATGCGATCTACGATGAACCGCTGAACTTCGCGCGCTTCGGCGAAGAGCAGATCATCAACCAGCAGGAACGCAAGAGCGTTTACGTTGCCACTGACTTCGCGTTCGACTCGATCAACTGGAAGACCCAGTTCCTGTTCAATCGTCGTGAAACCGAGACGTTCCGCTGGCGTCAGTTCTTCCCGCGCATCCAGGCACCGGCAGGTTCCGGCTTCACCGGCGTCATCCGCCCGATCATGCCGTTCAAGTCACAGCAGGACGTGACCGTTGACTACTTCTACGGCGCCACCAAGCTGGACGGCCTGTTCAAGGGCACCGACACCTGGGCGTGGGAAGTCAATGCGAACTTCAGCCACTCCAAGGGCAAGTACGGCAACCTGGGCATCCAGGCCTCCAAGACCGGCGACGTTGACTACACCGACGACGCGCCGACGCTGAACTACCTCGACCCGGGCTACCTGAGCGGCGCGAAGGTCGACGAACTGACCAACCTCCTCGGCGTGTGGGACTGGGGCAAGACCATCTACAAGCAGGCCACGATCAATGCGATCGTCAGCGGCGATCTGTTCGAGCTGCCGGCCGGTGCCGTCGGCGTGGCCGCTGGCCTGGAATACCGCTACTACTCGATCAACGATCAGCCGGGTGAATTGTCTAAGGCACAGGACCTGTGGGGTTCAAGCTCGGCAAACGTCACCAAGGGCGATGACCGCGTGAAGGAAGCGTTCGTCGAGTTCGACGTGCCGCTGCTGAAGGGCCTGCCGGCGATCGAATCGCTCAGCCTGAATGCTTCGGGCCGTGCGTTCCAGTATGACTCGGTGGATGGCACCGACGAGGTCTGGAAGGTGGGTCTGAACTGGCAGGTCATCCCGTCGCTGCGCCTGCGCGGTTCGATCGGCACCTCCTACCGCGCTCCGGGCCTGTACGAGCTGTACCTGGGCAACCAGACCGGCTTCCTCGGCCAGACCGGCATCGACCCATGCATCCGCTGGGGTGAAAGCTCCAACACCAACTACCAGACCAACTGCGCCGCCGCTGGCATTCCGGCCGACTACGCCGGCAACGGCAGCAGCGCTACCGTCTACTCTGGTGGCGGCGCTGGCCAGCTGATTCCGGAAACCTCGCGTGCCAAGACCGCCGGTATCGTGTTCACCCCGACCTTCGCCAACCTGAGCGTGGCAATCGATTACTTCGATTACCAGGTGAAGAACGAAATCGGCCAGATCACCACCGCCGACATCGTCAAGGGCTGCTACGGCGCTGCCGTGTTCCCGAACGCATTCTGCGGCCTGCTGGTGCGCAACCCGGGTACCGGTGACGAGGCATGGAACATCACCGACGTCTTCAACCAGTACGTCAACATCAACAAGCAGCGTACACGTGGCTACGATCTGACCGCCAACTTCGACCATGACTTCTCGTTCGGCAAGTTCTCGGCCGAAACGCAGGTCACCTACACCATCGAAGATACGCAGCAGGTCTTCTCCAGCGCAGAGGAAAGCGGCCTGTCCTCGAACGAACTGCTGGGTGACATCGGCCGTCCGAAGGTCGTGGGTAACCTGGCACTGAGCCTGACCCGTGGTGATTGGACCTTCAACTGGCTGACCACCTACATCCACAAGACCAAGGACATCGATCTGGATCCGGTGTTCATCTACCAGGGCCGTCCGAACTCCTACCGTGACATCACGGTTGATTCGCGGACCTACCACACCGCTTCGGTCAGCTACTCGCAGGCTGATTGGGAAATCCTGGTGGGCGTCAGCAACATCTTCGACAAGACCCCGCCGCTGATCTCCACCGGTGTGAGCGATGCGCGCTACGGCAACATCGCAGCTTTTGCCACCCAGTACGATCTGTACGGCCGCACCCCGTTCGTGCGTCTGAAGTACAAGTTCTGATCCAGCAAAACAGGCAGTACCCCGACAGACCCGGCTTTTGCCGGGTCTGTCTTTTCCGGTGCCGGCAAGGCCCCCTTGCGCCTGGCCATGACCTTCGACACCCTTGCAGTGTGGGCCGGCGGCGTATCGTTCGGCCCACGGCCGTTCCCCCGGCCCTTCCCTGACTCACTCGGCCTGGAGGCCATTCAAGTGACCCGTACTCCCAAGATCGTGCTGCTGACCCTGGCCGTTTCGGCCGCGCTGGTCGGCTGCGGCAAGAACGAAACCCCGGCAAAGGATGCCACCGCCTCCACGCCGGCCGCGGCCGACGCCGCCACCACCTACAAGCTCGACGAGAGCAAGCTGCCGGCCTACAACGCCTTCCAGGCCAGCGATCTGGACAGCAACCTTGACGCCTGCACCGCCTTCGGCGACTACGTCAACGGCAAGTGGCTGGCCGCCAACGAGATTCCGGGCGACCGCACCAGCTGGGGCGCCTTCACCATCCTCGACGAGCGTTCGGTGGCCGTGCAGCACCAGTTGGCCGAGCAGGTCGCGCAGGTCAAGAACCCGGCCGGCATCGAGAAGATCGTCGGCGACCTGTGGGCCACCGGCATGGACGAAGCCAAGGTCRACGCCCAGGGCATCGAGCCGCTGAAGGCCGACCTGGCCGCGATCGACGGCCTGCAGGACAAGGCCGCCATCGCCAACTACCTGCGCACCAGCGCTGCCAAGGGCGAGAACGTGCTGTTCGGCTTCGGCGCCGAAGCCGACTTCAAGAACTCGGCCGTGAACATGGCCTACGCCAGCCAGGGCGGCCTGGGCCTGCCGGACAAGACCTTCTATACCGATGCGTCCAAGGCCGACAAACTGAAGGCTTACCAGGCCCACGTGGCCAAGGTGCTGGAGCTGTCCGGCGTGGCCGCTGCCGATGCCGCAAAGCAGGCTGAAGAAGTCGTCAAGTTCGAGACCCGCCTGGCCAAGGCGTCCAAGTCCAGCGTCGAGCTGTCGCGCGATGTCTCGCTGTACTACCACCCGGTCAGCCTGGCCGAGGCCGATGCGCTGACCCCGAACTTCAGCTGGACCGAGTTCTTCAAGTCGCAGAACGTGGCCGCGCCGGAGAAGTTCTCGCTGGCCATCCCGGCCTTCCACCAGGAAGTGAGCAAGGCGCTGGGCGATACCGATCCGTCGGTGTGGCGTGCCTACCTGCGCTTCCACACCGTGGACGGCGCCTCGCCGTACCTGGCCGATGCGTTCGTGCAGGAAAACTACGAGTTCTACGGCAAGACCCTCAATGGCCAGAAGGAACAGAAGCCGCGCTGGAAGCGTGTGCTGGGCACCATCGAGAGCGATGCCGGCGAAGCCTTCGGCCAGCTGTACGTGAAGGTCGCCTTCTCGCCGGAAGCCAAGGCGAAGATGGAAGAGCTGGTGAAGAACCTGGCCGCTTCGCTGAAGGAACGCATCCAGGGCCTGTCCTGGATGAGCGAAGAGACCAAGGCCAAGGCCATCGCCAAGTGGGAAACCTTCACTCCGAAGATCGGTTACCCGGACAAGTGGCGTGACTGGTCGGGCCTGCAGACCAACCGTGACAGCTACCTGGGCAACGTGCGCGCGGCCACCGCGTTCAACTACCAGTACAACCTGGCCAAGATCGGCAAGCCGGTGGACAAGACCGAGTGGGGCATGACCCCGCAGACGGTCAACGCCTACTACAACCCGCTGCAGAACGAGATCGTGTTCCCGGCCGCCATCCTGCAGCCGCCGTTCTTCGATGCCAAGGCGGACGACGCGCTGAACTACGGCGGTATCGGTGCGGTCATCGGCCACGAAATGACCCACGGTTACGACGACCAGGGCAGCCGCTTCGGGCCGACCGGCAACTTCGAGAACTGGTGGACCGAAGCCGACTCGAAGAATTTCGCTGGCCTGACCGGCAAGCTGGTCAAGCAGTTCGACCAGTACAAGGTCGACGGCCAGGCCGTGAACGGCCATCTGACCCTGGGCGAAAACATCGCCGACCTGGGTGGCCTGGCCACCGCCTACGACGCATTGCAGAAGGCATCGGCCGGCAAGGAAGACGCGAAGATCGATGGCTTCACCCGCGATCAGCGCTTCTTCTTCAACTGGGCCACCGTGTGGCGCACCAAGTACACCCCGGAGAACGCCAAGGTCCGCCTGGCAACCGACCCGCACGCGCCGGCGCAGTTCCGCGCCGTCGGTGCGCCGTCGAACCTGCCGACCTTCACCGCGGCCTTCCAGTGCAAGCCGGGCACGCCGATGTCGCGCACCGGCGACTCGCAGGTGGTGATCTGGTAAGCCACGGCTGAGGCCACGGCTTGCCTGCAGAGGCCCGGGATTTCCCGGGCCTTTGTTTTTCCGCGCGGTGGCCGCAGCCACGCATGGCGTGGCTCTACTGGCGCCGGCGCTTGCCCAAGCCGCTGGTAGAGGCCGACCTTGCTCGGCGCATGGCACAAAGGAGCCACCATGAGGTGTGCATCCCCTGCCCATGCCACCCCCCCGGTAGCGCCGGGCCATGCCCGGCGGAACCACCGTGATGCGTGCATCCCGTGCCCATGCGCAGCTTGCTATAGTTCGCCCGCCCTCAATCCATCACGGATTCGTTCTACATGCCCAACTTCCGTCCGCTTGCCATCGCCCTGGGCATCAGCCTGGCGACCCTGGTTCCGACCCACGATGCGTTCGCCGCCAAGAAGAAGGCCGCACGCGCCCCGGCCGTCAGTGCGCAGTGCAGCGATTTCTACGACGCCACCAACGCAGGCTGGCTGAAGGCCAACCCGGTGCCGCAGACCGGCGCCGCCACCGCACTGGGCCAGCTGGTCGACCGCAGCCGGCAGCAACAGCGTGAACTGCTGGACGCCTCGATGAAGGCGCCGCAGGGCAACGTGCAGAAGCTGCTGGGCGACTTCTGGGCCAGCGGCCTGGACGAAGCGGCCGTGGAAGCCGACGGCTCCAACCCGATCGCACCGCTGCTGACCCGCATCAACGCGATCAAGAAGGCCAAGGATGTCCCGGCCTCGATCGCCGCGCTGCACCAGGTCGGCATCCCGGTGGCCTTCAACTTCGGTCCGGACGTGGACCTGAAGGCGCTGGACCGCCACATCGGTTACTTCATGCAGGGCGGCATGGGCCTGCCTGATCCGGCCTTCTATACCCGCACCGACGCCGACACCGTCGCGTTGATGGGCCGCTATCGCAACTACGTCAAGCAGATCCTCGCACTGACCGGCACCCCGGCCGCCAAGCTGGACGCCGAGTCGCAGGCGGTGATCGCGCTGGAAACCGAACTGGCCCGCAATGCGCAGTCGCTGGCGGGCATCAACAACCCGTTCAACAACTACGCGCCGATCTCCACCAAGGACCTCAACAGCCGCTACCGCAACCTGCAGCTGGATGCGTTCCTGAAGGCGCAGGGCGTCAACGATGACCTGGTGTCGCTGGCCGATCCGGCGCTGTTCAAGCAGCTCGACGGCATGGTCACCAAGCTCAAGCCGGACCAGTGGAAGGCCTACCTGCGCTGGCGCGTGGGCGACTCGATGGCGCCGTACCTGTCCAAGGCCTACCGCGATGCGGAGTTCGAATTCCGTGGCCGCGTGCTGCGTGGTGAAACCCTGCCGCCGCAGCGCTGGGAAAGCGTGCTGGACGCGATCAACGTGGCCGCTGGCCCGATGGTCGGCCGCGAATACGCAGCCCGTTACCTGTCCGCCGAAGACCGCCGCCAGGCGGCCTGGATCGTCGACAAGGTACGTGAAGTGCAGATCGAAGCGGTCAAGAACAACAGCTGGATGAGCGCCGAGGCCAAGACCGAAGCACAGGCCAAGCTGGCCGCGCTGAAGATCGAGATCGGCACCCCGCTGCGTGACCTGGACTACAGCGTGCAGCCGATGGGCCGTGGTTCGTTCGGCGGCAACATGCTGATCGCGTCCACCTGGCGCCACCGCGAGGAAATGAAGCGCATCGGCAAGGGCAACGCCGACCGCCGCTGGGACGTGCTGCCGCAGCAGCCGTCGCTGGCCTATGACCTGGCGCAGAACCGGCTGATCGTCACTGCGGCGATCCTGCAGGGCCCGGTGTTCAACGCCAAGGCCGATGCCGCCGACAAGTTCGGCAGCTTCGGCGGCCTGGTCGGCCACGAGCTGACCCGTGCGATCGATGCCAAGGGTGCGCTGGTCGATGCCAAGGGCGAACTGCGCAGCTGGTGGACCCCGGCCGACAAGACCGCCTGGACCCTGCTCGGCACCCGTGTCGCCAGCCAGTACGGCGCCTACGAGTTCCCCGGCGTGAAGGGGGCCAAGGTCAACGGCACGCTGACCCAGGAAGAGAACCTGGCCGACATCGCCGGTCTGGAGCTGGCCTGGGCCGCGTACACCGCGCAGGAGCCGAAGGCCAAGCCGGCACAGCAGCAGGGCTTCTTCCGCGCCTGGGCTGCGCTGTGGCCGCAGCAGCTGTCGCCGAACGAGGCCGCACGCCGCCTGACCGCCGACATCCGTGCACCGGGCCGCTGGCGCACCAACGGCCCGCTGTCGAACCTGCCGGCGTTCGGCGCCAGCTTCAGCTGCAAGCCGGGCCAGCCGATGCAGCGCACCGACGGCGAGCAGATCAAGGTCTGGCGCTGAGGTTCATGCAACAGCAATAACGGAAAGGGCGCCTTCATGGCGCCCTTTTTCGTCGGTGGACATCACGCGGGCTTCAACGTTCCCCGGTAATGCACGATCCGCCCCACCACCGGCGCGCCGATCTCCACGTCGAAGACGAAGCGCCCATCCTCATCACCCTCGAAACTGTTCTCCCCGGGCAACAGCCACTGCGGCAACGGCAGGCCCAGGATCGACCAGCGTCGCGGCACCAGTTGCAGCCGCCCGTTGTCGACCAGAAGTGCCAACGCTACCGATACCGCACCGAAGCGTTCGACCAGCAGCGCTTCGTTGCGCCCCTGCCCCTGCGTCTGCAACGAAGAGAAACGACGGCCGGCAAAGGTCCGCGTCCAGCGCTCACCACCCGCCTCTGCGGTGAACTCCACGCTGACCGGCACTGCCTCGCCCGCTGCCGGAAAACCGAACACTTTCCCCAGCAACCGCGACAACAACCCACCACCGCGTTCGACCGATGCCGTCCCGCTCCAGCGCTTGGCGGCAGACGGTGCATGCAACGCCTGCACGCTGGCCGGCAGCTGCGCGTACGCGCTGCCCAGCAGGCGCTGGTACAGGCTGGCACCGGGCATGTCGCGGCGGAAACCGGTATGGATCGTGCGTCCGTCGAACAGCCGGTCGTAGTCGGACAGTTCCAGCGCATGCGTGGCCGGGCGTGCACCCGGTGACGGCCGATCACCGGCCAGCTGCTTGCGGATCACCGCTTCGATCGCCATCGACGGAATGTACGGGCCGTCATCGGCCTCGGCCAGCAGGTGCCAGCTCTGTTCCACACGCGCACCATCGCGGGTGCCCACGGCGCGCACGATCATGCCGCCGCGATGCTCGCCGAACTTCATCAGGTTCAACACGGTATAGAACAACCGCGAGCATGGCTCCAGCGATGGCAGTTTCAGGCGCAGGCGCGCCTTGGCCAGCAGATTGAGCACGCGATGCAGGATCTCCGGCACCGGGCCAGCCCCCATCCAGATGTCGGTCATCGTCGGATGTTCGGGTGGCAACACCTGCAGATCCGGCACATCCACCAGCGAGAAATGCAGGTTGCGCAGCGGCAGCCGCCCCGGCACCGCGACGGTGAAGCGGCGACTCTCGGCCAGGCCGATGCCGTGCCCATCGCGACCGTTGCGGCGCAGCTTCACCGGCGCACCGGCATAGCCGACCACCGCACGCATCACGTTCAGGCCGATGCCGGCATAGGGCGATGGCGCGATGCCGCCTTCCACGCTGACGATGTCCATGTGCGTGGCCATCTCGCGCAGCACTGCCGCGGTCAATACCGGGAAACTGCTGACGCCTGACAGTGCGTAGATGCCAGCCGCCCTGGCCTGCGCGTCGTACTGCGAAACCCCGAATACGAAGTCTGCCGCGTCGGCGAAGTCCAGATAATCAATGCCGGCGGCGATGCAGGCTTCGATCGCGCCATAGCGGTGTTCGCCATAGTCCTGGAAAGGACCGGAGGCATCCACCACCAGGTCCGGTCGCTCGGCCTGCAGGGCCGTGGCCAGCCGTTGCCGGTCGACCTGCAGTGGACGCAGCGTCGATTGCCCCACATAGCTTGCGCAGAAGGCCTGTGCCGCCGCCAGGTTGCGGCCACCAATCAGCAGTTCCAGCATCGGCAGGTCGGCCAGCAAGCGGACCAGACGCCCCCCGAACACCCCATATCCACCCAGAATCAGGATCTTCACGCATCATCCCTGTCGTGTCGTCCGGCCATGGTAGCGCGGCGCCGACAGCTCCCGCAGTGCAGCACGATCCGGCATTAACACCGCCCATGCTATCGCTGCGCCTTCGTCCACTGCGGAGCCCCGCCATGGCTCACAAGAACACGATCTGCGTCTGGTATGACAACGGCGCGCTCGAGGCCGCCACGTTCTATGCGAAGACCTTTCCCGACAGCGAAGTAACCGCTGTGCATCACGCGCCCGGCGACTTCCCCGACGGCAAGCAGGGGGACGTGCTCACCGTCGAATTCACGGTCTGCGGCATTCCCTGCGTCGGCCTCAATGGTGGCCCGACCTTCAAGCACAGCGAAGCGTTCTCGTTCCAGATTTCCACCGAGGACCAGGCCGAGACCGATCGCCTGTGGAATGCCATCGTCGGCAACGGTGGCCAGGAAAGCCAATGCGGCTGGTGCAAGGACCGATGGGGCGTGTCCTGGCAGATCAGCCCGCGCATGCTGATCGACGCGGTGACCAGCAAGGACAAGGCCCTGGCCAAGCGCGCCTTCAACGCGATGATGCCGATGAAGAAGATCGACATCGCCACCATCGAAGCGGCGATCCGCAACGCATGACGACGTTGGACACGATCATCGTTGGTGGCGGCCACAACGGGCTGGTGTGTGCGGCGTATCTGGCGCGCGCGGGGCAACGGGTGCTGGTGCTGGAGCGTCGCGGCATCCTTGGCGGTGCGGCTGTCACCGAGGAGTTCCACCCGGGCTTCCGCAACTCGGTGGCCTCGTACACGGTGTCGCTGCTGCAGCCGAAGGTGATCGAGGAGCTGCAGCTGCATGCGCACGGGCTGCGCATCGTCGCGCGGCCGGCCAACAACTTCCTGCCATTGCCTGATGGCCGCTACCTGCTGTCCGCACCTGGCCGCACCCAGGCCGAGGTGGCGAAGTTCTCCGAACGCGATGCGCAGGCGCTGCCCGCCTATGAAGCGCGCCTGGAGGTATTTGCCGATGTGCTGCGCGACTGGGCGCTGCGTCCGCCGCCCGACCTCGGGGTGATGGCTGGCTGGCGTGCGTTGCCGGCGTTGTGGCAGATGGGCCGGTTGGGACGGGAGCTGGCCGCACTCGACCCTGCACTGCGCCAGGAACTGCTGGATCTGTTCACGCTGTCGGCCGCCGAGTACCTGGATCGCTGGTTCGAAAGCGAGCCGATCAAAGCCCTGTTTGGTTTCGATGGCATTGTTGGCAACTACGCCAGCCCGTACACGCCAGGCAGCGCCTACGTACTGCTGCATCACGTGTTCGGCCAGTGCAACGGGGTAAAGGGCGCGTGGGGCCACGCCATCGGTGGCATGGGCGCGATCAGCCAGGCCATCGCCGCGTCCGCGCGTGCGGCCGGCGCCGAGCTGCGCGTCGATGCCGGCGTGCAGCGCCTGCTGGTTGAGGACGGGCGCGTGGTTGGCGTCGCGCTGTCCGGCGGCGAGAGCCTGCGCGCACGTGCCGTGGTGGCCAACGTCAACCCGAAGCTGCTGTACGAACAACTGCTGCAGCCCGCCCAGGTTCCCGCCACCACCCGTGAACGCATGGCGAACTGGCGCTGCGGCTCGGGCACGTTCCGGATGAACGTGGCGCTGTCGCGGCTGCCGGATTTCCGTGCCCTGCCCGGCCCCGGTGATCACCTCAGTGCCGGCATCATCATGGCGCCCAGCCTGGATTACATGGACCGTGCCTGGCTGGATGCACGTCGCGAGGGCTGGTCGCGCGAGCCGATCGTGGAGATGCTGATTCCGAGCACGCTGGATGATTCGCTGGCGCCACCCGGGCAGCATGTGGCCAGCCTGTTCTGCCAGCACGTGGCGCCGGAATTGCCCGATGGCCGACACTGGGATGATCACCGCGACACCGTCGCCGACCTGATGATCGCCACCGTCGATCACTACGCCCCCGGCTTCGCCGACAGCGTGCTTGGTCGACAGGCACTGTCACCCTTGGATCTGGAACGGACATTCGGGCTGATCGGTGGCGACATCTTCCACGGTGCGCTCAGCGCCAACCAGCTGTTCTCGGCGCGGCCGATGGTCGGCCAGGCCGGCTATCGCGGCGCCCTGCCCGGCCTGTACCTGTGCGGTGCGGGTACGCATCCGGGCGGCGGGGTCACCGGCGCGCCCGGGCACAACGCGGCGCAGGTCGTGCTGGCCGATGCATGAAATGCGTGCCAACCAAGGTTGGCATCTACCGGCGTCAAAGCGTGCCAACCAAGGTTGGCACCTACCGGCGTCAAGGCGTGTCAACCAAGGTTGGCACCCACCTGTGCCTCACTTCACGCTGCGCAGGTGGTTCGGGCGCTTCGGCGGGCCCGGGGGACGACGCTTGTTGAACGGCGGTTGGCCACGCCAGTAGCGGATCAGCAGCCAGCCGAACAGCATGCCGCCCAGGTGCGCGAAATGGGCCACGCCCGGCTGCCAGCCGGTCATGCCCAGCACCAGCTCGCCCACGCCGAACAGGATCACGAACGTACGCGCCTTCATCGGAATCGGCGGGAACAGCAGCATCACCCGCTGGTTGGGGAACAGCATGCCGTAAGCCAGCAGCAGGCCGAACACACCACCGGACGCGCCCAGCACCGTGGCCGGATTGTCGAGCATCGTGCCGACCAGCAACTGGCACAGGCCGGCGCCGACCACGCACACCAGGTAGTAGGTCAGGAAGCGCTTCTCACCCCAGGTCTGTTCCAGCGGCGCGCCGAACATGAAGACGGCCAGCATGTTGAAGAACAGATGGAAGAAACTGCCATGCAGGAAGCCGTAGGTCAGCAGCTGCCAGGGCTGGAAATTGCCGCCCGGCGAGAACGCATCGAAGCCCTGCTGCAGCGGCTGCAGCATGAACGGCTCGAAGGTCTGCATGCCGAGCAGGAACGGCTGCTGCAGCAGGAACAGGATCGCGTTGGCGATCAACAGGGCCTTGGTGACGGTTGGCAGTCGCGGGAACATGGGGACACCGGCATGGAACGGCCTCCATCATAGCCGCAGCACCGGCCCTTTTTGACCAGCGCGGACGGCCGCCCGTTCAGTCGCAGGCAGCGATCAGCCCGGCCCCCATACGGCCGCATCCAGCGCCGCCGCCGGGTCGGTCGCGGGCATCCGCACCCGGCCGTTTTCGACGATGACACCCTCGGCGCGCAGCCGCTGCGATTGTTCGCGCCAGCCGGCCGAACCTTCAGCCATGGCGATGCGCCCATCCGAGCGCAGCACCCGGTGCCAGGGCAGCGAGGGATCGTCATTCTGGCCGAGGATGCGTGCAGTCAGCCGGGCGCGTCCGGGCAGGCCGGCGCGCATCGCGACCTGCCCGTAGCCCATCACCTGCCCTGGCGGGATCGCATGGATCACCGCCAGGATGCGGGCACGCGCCTGCTCCGGCGTCAGCGGCGCAGCCGCGTCACCAGCAGCACGCCGATCAGGACCAGCACGGTGCCGGCGATCTGCGCCGGCCCCATCGGTTCGTCGAGCAGCCATAGGCTCATCACGATGGTGGAAACCGGGCCCAGCATACCCACCTGCGCAGCCAGCGACGAGCCGACGCGCTGCACCGCCAGCATGATCGCCAGCACCGGCAGCACGGTGCAGACCGTCGCGTTGATCAGCGACAGCCACTGCACGGCAGCGGGGGCCTGCCACAGCAACGGCAGCGGATGGGTAATGGTGAAATGCAGCAGCACCAGTACGCTGGCCACGCAGCTGGCGTAGGCGGTCAGACGCACCGCGCCGATACGGGCGACCACCTGGCCGCTGCCGAACAGATACAGCGCATAGCTGAGCGCACTGCCCAGCACCAGCAGGCTGCCGAGGATGATCTGCCCACCCTCCCGCTGCAGGTCATGGCCGAACGCGATCAGCACGCCGAGATAGCTGAGCACCAGCGCGCCGACCTGCCACCGACCCGGCTGCTGCCGCGCCAGCAGCACGTTGATCAGCAGCACCAGGGTCGGGTTCAAGTACAGGATCAACCGTTCCAGGGTCACGCTGATGTACTGCAGGCCCTGGAAATCCAGCAGGCTGGACAGGTAGTAACCGGTGAAGCCAAGCCACAGCACGCGCGCGCGGTCGGCCCAGGACAGTCGCTCGGCACGGCGCGAGGCCCACACCGCCATCAACGCGAACAGCGGCAGYGCCATCAGCATGCGCAGCGCCAGCAGCGTGGTCGCGTCCACGCCATGGCRCAGCCCCAGCTTGACGATGATCGCCTTGCCCGAGGCGGCAATGGCGCCGATCGCAGCCAGGCCGATGCCGCCCAGAGCGATGCGCGGGGACGTGGTGGCGATACGGGGGGAAGAAGTGGACATCAGGAAGAAAACGGGCCGCATGGGGCGGCTGGAAGCAGCTGGATTGCTTCCAATTGTCTCATGGCAGTTCCGGGCGAACGATCCGATGTCCGTTCATGCTCACTGCAACTCCTGATCCACGCATGGCGTGGATCTACATGTCGACCAAGGTCGACACCCACCCCGCCATCCCACAAGAACCCAGCTTTTTGCTGTTGCCGTTGCCGTTGCTGTCGAGGTTGCCGGCCAGCGGCCGGCACTACCGTGAGTGTCGGCTCAGCGCATCAACACCACTTCTTCAGCAGACGTCGGGTGAATCGCCACCGTGTCGTCGAACTGGGCCTTGGTCGCCCCCATCTTCACCGCCACCGCGAAACCCTGCAGGATCTCGTCGGCCGCTTCRCCGAGCAGATGAACGCCSACCACRCGCTCCTCYGGGCCGGCRCAGACCATCTTGAACAGGCTGCGCTGGGTGCCGTTGGCCAGCGCCTGCAGCATCGGCCGGAACCGGCTGTGGTACACGGTCACCTGCTCGAAGCGCGCACGTGCATCTTCCTCGCTCATGCCTACCGCGCCCAGCGGCGGGTGCGAGAACACCACGCTGGCCACGTTGTCGTAATCCATCTTCGCATCCGGGCGACCACCAAACAGACGATCCATCAGGCGTCGCGCTGCAGCCACGGCGACCGGCGTCAGGCCGACCTTGCCTGCGATGTCACCGACCGCATGCACGCTTGGCACCGCCGTGGTCTGCCACTCGTCCACCTCCACCTGCTGGTGTTCGCCGATGCCGATGCCCAGTGCTTCCAGGCCGAGATCCTTGCTGTTGCCGCGCCGGCCGGTAGCGAAGAACACGGCGTCGAACACGCTGTCGATCGGGCCGTCATGGCCGAACGCGCGCACGCGTTCGCCGTCGCGCTTCAACTCACGCAGACGGTAATCGAAGTGGATGCGCACGCCCTGCTGGCGCAGGTTCTCGGCCAGCTGCGCGGTCAGCTCGTAGTCGAAGCGCTCCAGCAAGCGGCTGCCACGTACCAGCAGGCTCACCTTGCTGCCCAGCGCCTGCAACAGCCCGGCAAGTTCCACYGCGATGTAGCCGCCGCCGATGATGGCGACCTCGGCCGGTGCCGCACGCAGGTCGAAGAAATCGTCGGATACCAGGCCCAGTTCGGCGCCGGGAATGTCCGGCCGCTGCGGATGGGCGCCGGTGGCGATGAGGATCTGCGCAGCGCTGTAACGCACGCCATCACTGCACGCCACCGTGTGCGCGTCCAGCAGATGGCCGCGGGCAGGGATGCGCACCACGCCGGTTTCATCCAGGCGCTTGTGATAGCTGGTGTGGATGTTGCTGATGTAGGCCTGACGATGGATCACCAGTTCCTTCCACGACAGCGCCGGACGCGGCGCCACGTCGAAGCCCATCGCGCTGGCGAGGCCGATGCGCTCGGCCAGATCGGCGRCCAGCCACATCGCCTTCTTCGGCACGCACCCGACATTCACGCAGGTGCCCCCCAGTTCACCCGGCTCCAGCAGGGCAACCCGCTTGCCATGCTGCGCAGCGCGGATGGCACCGGCTAGGCCAGCGGAACCGCCGCCAAGGACGATCAGATCGTAATCATAAGAGGGAGTATTCATCGCAATCGCTCGAGTCGACAGGGAAGATGGCGGGCGAGCGCCCGCAACGAAGATCGGCAGGCAGCGGGTTGGCGCCGTCACCCATGCTGCTGCGAGCATGCCATGGCCCGCTGCAGGCCAGACGTGAGGGCATGCAGCCACGCAGTTCGAAACGCGCGCGGCCGGCATCGATCACGCCTGCCCGGCCCCACGGCGCAGTGCTGGCCACTGCCGGTACGTCATCGCACGCCACAGCCATTCCATCGGACCAAAGCGGAAACGGCGCAGCCACAGGTGGCTGAAGATCACCTGCGCTGCAAACAGCAGCAGTGCCAACAGCAGCTGCCAGGCACGCGGCAGCACGTCGAACCATCCCAGCCCGTAGTGATAGAACAGCAGCGTGCAGACCACCGATTGGACAAGGTAGTGGGTCAACGCCATCCGACCGACCGGCGCCAGCCAGCCCATGCGCGCGCGCCAGTGCACGATCCAGGCCAGGTAGCCCAGGCACATCGGCACACCGCCCACGGCCACCAGTGCCATTGCCGCAGTGGTCGGCAGGTCATAGACACCCGGCGCCAGATACGGCTTCCACAACACACCTGCCAGGGTGGCCAGCAGGCCCAGCGGCAATGCGATCCAGCGCAGGCCGGCATACAACCGCGGGAAACGCTCCGGCGCGGTCAATGCGCCGCTGCCGGCGAACCAGGCACCCAGCAGGAACATGCCCAGCACTTCGGGCCCGGAAATGAACATGCCACCCAGCGACGCGCCGAACTCATGCAGGCGCTGCACGTTGGCCTGCATCCAGTCACCCTGGCCGTACACCAGGCGTTGCTGGTCGATGCCCTGCTGCGCGTCGACCAGCATCTTCTGCAGGTCCTGCGGGGTGGCCATCGACACCATCGCGCCGACCAGCAGCATCAGCGCAACACCCAGCGCATACACCAGCAACCCCATCCAGGGCAGCCAGCTGCGCGGTGCCTCACGGCAGGCCAGCAATGGCAGCGAGGCCAGCGCATACAGCACCAGGATGTCGCCCGACCAGACCAGCAGTGCATGGCACAGGCCGATCAGCAGCAGCCCGGCGCTGCGGCGCAGGTAGAACGGAGTGAACTGGCGACCCGCCGCCTCGGCGCGCTGGGCCATCACCGCAAAGCCCGCCCCGAACAGCAGCGAGAACAGGGTGAAGAATTTTCCCTGCACGAACACATAGACGAAGGCATCGGCCCAGTAGTCGATGCCCTGCCAATGCGCGTCGATGCCCGTAAAGGCCAGGTCCAGCGGCCCGCTGAGGGCCTCGATGTTCATCAGCAGGATGCCCAGCAGGGCGAAGCCACGCAGTATGTCCAGCACGGCGATGCGTTCGCCGGAAGCCACCGGTTGCAGGGAAGGGGAAGCGGTGTTCACGGGGCATCCGGCGTGCAGGTCCGTCATTATGCCGCCGGCCTGCGGGCCATGGATGGCCCCGCCCTGTTCCAGATACGCAACGGCCCGCCGAAGCGGGCCGTTGCTGCCATCACGATCGCGGTGCGATCAGTGCTGGTGACCACCGTCACCGTGGACGTGGCCGTGTTCGAGCTCTTCCTTGCCGGCTTCGCGCACGTCGACGATCTCGACGTCGAAATGCAGGTCCTTGCCGGCCATCGGATGGTTCAGGTCGACGTCGACCACGCTCATGCCGACCTTCTGCACGGTCACGGCACGCGGGCCGAAGTTGGTCTGCAGCACGACCTGCTGGCCCGGGACCAGCTTGGCGGTACCGAAGTGCTTCTTCGGCACGCGCTGGGACAGGCCATCACGGCGCTCGCCGTAGGCATCGGCCGCCTTGACGTCGACGTCGAAGGTCGCGCCGGCTTCCTTGTCCATCATGGCGTTTTCCAGGCCCGGGATGATGTTGCCGTGGCCGATCAGGATCGCCAGCGGCTCGCCGCGGTCCTTGGACGATTCGATCGGCTCCTGGCCGGCCTCGGAGACGGTGTAGTGGAAGCGGACAACGCGGTCTTTTTCGATCTTCATGCGCAACTCTGTCTGGATCTGCCGGAGGCAGGCGGGTTGGGGCGGGTTGTCGCCCGGCGGGGACGCCGCCATCATGACGGCCAATCCAAGGTCGCGCATTATCCGGAGAACATGCACATCACGCCAGTTTCGTCCGGCACGCGCCGGCTCCTCGCGCCCGCCCTGCTGCTGGCCCTGCCCCTGCTGCTGACCGCCTGCGGCGGCGGCAAGGCCGTCCGTTCCGCACCGCCGCCGCCTGCGGCCAGCTGGCCCAGCACCACGCCGGACAACCCCGAGGCCGCCAATTCAGTGCTGATGCGCGCCATCAGCCTGGTCGRCACGCCCTATCGCTACGGCGGCAACACGCCCGAATCCGGCTTCGACTGCAGCGGCCTGGTCGCTTACGTCTACCGTGAAATGCTGGACCTGAAGCTGCCGCGGACCTCACGCGACCTGGCGGCGGTACAGGGGCCGAAGATCGATCCGAAGCGCCTGGCAACCGGCGACCTGGTCTTTTTTGGCAGTCGCGGCAGTGTCAGCCACGTCGGCATCTACGTGGGCGAAGGTCGATTCGTGCACGCCCCGAGCACCGGCGGAACGGTCCGCCTGGATTCGCTCAGTGGCACCTATTGGAAGGACCACTACACAGGGGCGAAACGCGTCCTTCGCTAAAATGAACAGGCGATATGTTCAAAACTGTGACAAACATCACGGCGTGACTAACGATTTATTAACGGAATTTTTAACTTATTACTGCTTTTACTACTGCTTTTAC
>NZ_JBFTOJ010000046.1:0-39721 GCF_056397905.1 Stenotrophomonas sp. 05L414_2 | reverse complement strand
TTATGCGGTTTTTTCCTGCCGTTTTTGCTGTAATCGCTGTTCTTGACCACTGGGGAGTAGATCGAGATGACGCGTTACCTGTGCACCCTGGCCGTACTGGCCACCCTGGCTGCCGCCACCCCGGCGATGGCCGATACCCTGCTTGTTGACCGCGCCCGCGAAAAGCCGGCCGGCGCCCTGCCCGTCCGCGGCCAGAGCATGCAGCAGGTGCAGTCGCAGTTCGGCGCGCCGGCAGAACAGCTGCAGCCGCGCGGCGGGCAGAAACGGCAATGGCCGACCATCCACCGCTGGGTGTACCCGCAGTTCACCGTCTACTTCGAGAAGCAGAAGGTGATCGACGTGGTGGCAAACCAGGCGGATCCGAACGAAATCGGCCCCAAGCCGCCGATCCGTTGACCCCCATGCCCGCCACCGGCGGGCGCGTGTAGCGAGACCATGAACCAGACCCTTCGTTTTCCTGCCGAATGGGAAGCCCAGAGCGGCGTCCTGATTGCCTGGCCCACCGCCGACACCGACTGGGCCGACCGCCTGGGCCAGGTGGAAGAGACCTACATCGCCCTGGTTGCAGCGATCACCCGCTTCCAGCCGGTGCTGATCTGCGTGGCCGACGATGACGTGGAGACCTACGCCGAGATGCGGCTGCGCTCCAACCGCATCGACATGGACAAGGTCCACTTCACCACCGCCGCCTACGACGACACCTGGCTGCGTGATTCGGGCCCGATCACCCTGCGCCGTGCCGACGGCAGCTTCCAGCTGCTGGACTTCCGCTTCACCGGCTGGGGCGGCAAGTTCGACGCCACCCTGGATGACCAGCTGGTCGGCGCGCTCGACCAGGCCGGCGTGTTCAACGACGCGACGGTGCGCAGCATTCCGTTCGCGCTGGAGGGCGGCGGCATCGAGACCGATGGCGAAGGCACCCTGCTGACCACCTGGAAGTGCCTGCACGAGCGCCATCCCGACCGTGACCGCGACAGCCTGAGCGCCGACCTGGCCGACTGGCTGCAGCAGAAGCGCGTGCTGTGGCTGGATCATGGCTATCTGGAAGGCGACGACACCGACGCCCATATCGACACCCTCGCCCGCTTCGCCTCGGCCGACAGCATCGTCTACCAGGCCTGCGACGACGCCAGCGACTCGCATTACGCCGAGCTGCAGGYGATGGGCGCCGAGCTGGCCGCACTGCGCACGGCTGACGGAAAGCCGTACCGCCTGTTCCCGTTGCCGTGGGCACAGCCGGTGATCGATGAAGGCCGTCGCCTGGCTGCTTCGTATGCCAATTACCTGATCGTCAACGGCGCGGTGCTGATGCCGGCCTATGRCGACCCGGCCGATGACCTGGCCCGCGACGTGCTGGCACAGGCCCACCCTGGCCGCGAGATCGTGCAGGTGCCGTGCCGCTCGCTGATCTGGCAGAACGGCAGCCTGCACTGCATCACCATGCAGCTGCCGGCCGGGCTGTTGAAGGCATAAGCCACGCGGTAGCGCCGGGCCATGCCCGGCGAGCGCGGCGGCATCTGGAAAATCCGCCGGGCATGGCCCGGCGCTACCGGTTGCGTGCACCATTCAGCAGCCAACACGCTGTCGTGGCGCATCCGCGTTAACATGCGGGTTTTCCCCCGCAGGATCGCCCCGCATGAACTCGCGCAGCCCCCTTACCGTCGCCCTGATCCAGGAGCGCAACCACGGTGATGCCGCCGCCAACCTGGCGGTGATCGAAGCGCGTGTTGCCGACGCCGCGGCACAGGGCGCGAAGCTGGTGCTGCTGCAGGAACTGCACAACGGTCCCTACTTCTGCCAGCACGAATCGGTCGATGAATTCGACCTGGCCGAGCCGATTCCGGGACCAAGCACCGAGCGCCTGGGCGCGCTGGCCAAGAAGCATGGCGTGGTGCTGGTCGGCTCGCTGTTCGAGCGCCGCGCTGCCGGCCTGTACCACAACACCGCCGTGGTCTTCGAGAAGGACGGCACCTTGCTGGGCAAGTACCGCAAGATGCACATCCCGGATGACCCGGGCTTCTACGARAAGTTYYACTTCACSCCSGGCGACATCGGCTTCRAGCCGATCGACACCTCGGTCGGCCGCCTCGGCGTGCTGGTGTGCTGGGACCAGTGGTACCCGGAAGCAGCGCGCCTGATGGCGCTGGCCGGTGCTGAGCTGCTGCTGTACCCCACCGCGATCGGCTGGGACCCGGACGATGCACAGGACGAGAAGACCCGCCAGCGCGACGCCTGGGTACTGAGCCACCGTGGCCATGCCGTAGCCAACGGCGTGCCGGTGCTCAGCTGCAACCGCGTCGGCCATGAGGCTTCGCCGCTGGGCGCCTCAGGCATCCAGTTCTGGGGCAACAGCCACGTGCTGGGCCCGCAGGGCGAGTTCCTGGCCGAAGCCGGCACCGAAGCGACCATCCTGATGTGCGAGGTCGACCTGCAGCGCAGCGAACACGTGCGCCGCATCTGGCCGTTCCTGCGTGATCGTCGCATCGACGCCTACGGCGACCTGCTCAAGCGCTACATCGACTGACCCGGAGCCCGCGCATGGCCGTACTCATCCGTGATGCCGGCCCTGCCGACATCGCTGCGATCACCGCGATCTACGCGGTGGAAGTGACCGACTTCGTCAACACCTATGAGTACGAGATCCCCGACCAGGCCGAGATGCTGCGCCGCATGCGCGACATCATCGACCGCGGCTTCCCCTACCTGGTGGCCGAGGTCGACGGCCAGGTTGCCGGCTATGCGTATGCCAACACCTACCGCACGCGCATCGCCTACCAGTGGACCGTTGAGAACTCGGTCTACGTCGATGCCCGTTTCCAGGGCCGTGGCGTCGGCACCAGCCTGCTGCAGGCACTGATCGATGCCTGCACCGCRCRCGGCCWYCGACAGATGGTGGCGGTGATCGGYGARCCGACCAACACSGCYTCSATCAAGCTGCACGAACGCTTCGGYTTCCASCTGGTGGGCGTGTTCCGYGGCCTSGGCCGCAAGCACGGCCGCTGGCTGGACACCGTACAGATGCAGCGCGCGCTCGGCGATGGCGCCGATTCCGCTCCTTCCAATGAATGATTCCATGACCGAAATCCTTCCCGAAACCGGCGACGATCTGTTCGCCGGCCAGCCAGTGCGCGTCGTCGAGCGCGATGGCGTGCGCTACACCCTGCTGGGCACTGCCCACGTCTCCCATGCCAGCGTCGAGGCGGTGGAGAAAGCCATCGATAGCGGACGATTCGATGCGGTGGCCGTCGAGCTGGACCCGCAGCGCTTGCAGGCGCTGAGCGACCCGGACACGCTGGCCAAACTGGACCTGGTGGAAGTGATCCGCAAGGGCCGCGTCGCGTTGTTCGCGGCCAACCTCGCGTTGTCGGCCTACCAGCGCCGACTGGCCGAACAGCTCGGCATCGAGCCGGGCGCGGAACTCAAGCGTGCGGTGGACCTGGCGCGCGAGCGCAACCTGCCGGTGCACCTGATCGACCGCGAAGTCGGCCTGACATTCCGTCGTGCTTCGCAGCGACTGGGCTTCTTCGGCAAGCTGAAGCTGGTGGCCGGGCTTGGCGCCGGCCTGTTCTCGTCCGAGGATGTCGGCGAAGACGAGATCGAGAAGCTGAAGCAGGGCGACATGCTGGAATCGAGCTTCGGCGAGTTCGCCAGCGAGAACCCGGCGTTGTACGAAACCATCATCGGCGAGCGTGACCGCTACATGGCCACGCGCCTGCGCGAAGCGCATGATCCGCAGCAGCGTGAAGTGCTGGCGGTGGTCGGCGCCGGCCATCTGGCCGGCCTGGCGCGTTACCTGGAAACCGATACCGAGGCGCCTGCGCCGTTGCGCGAGCAGCTGGAAGCGGTGCCGAAGAAGCGCAACATCCCGTGGTTCACCCTGGCGATCCTCGCCATCGTGGCCACCGGCATCGGTGTCGGCTTCTATCGTGGTGGACTGGGCGTAGGCACCGAGCTGCTGGCGACCTGGGCGATGTATACCGGCGGCCTGGCTGGCCTGGGCTGCCTGGTGGCCGGCAGCCACCCGCTGAGCATCCTCACCGCGATCGTGGTGGCGCCGTTCAAGCCGTTCCGCCTGAGCATCCCCACCGGCGCATTCGCGGCACTGGTGGAAGCGCGCCTGCGCAAGCCGACCTACGAGGATTTCCTCAAGCTGCGTGACGATGCACAGTCGTTGAAGGGCTGGTACCGCAACCGGGTCACCCGCGTGGTGCTGACCTTCATGCTGACCAACCTGGGCAGCATGCTGGGCCTGTGGCTGACTGCAGGCAAGGTCTGGAGCAAGGTGGCGAGCTGATCGCTGCCCCGCCGGGCATGGCCCGGCGCTACCGGTAGGTGCCAACCTTGGTTGGYACGTCATTTACATCCACGGCGATGGTAGCGCCGGGCCATGCCCGGCGAAAAAAAGGGGAGACCGCCCCACTACGACCGGTCTCCCCCCACCACAACACGTTTCCGCCCCTACGGTCGAGCAAGCTCGACCGCTACACCTACACCGGGGTTCCCGCCACGACCTCGCGGCCGCGAGCGCGCTGGATCAGCCGCACCACCGCATTGCGCAGGTCATCAAGCACCGCGTAGATCGTCGGCAGGAACAGCAGGCTGACTACGGTAGAGAACGCCAGGCCACCGGCAATCGCACGCGCCATCGGCGAGTACTCCGGCCCGTTGCCGAACATCTGCGTATCGGTCAGCGAGATCGGCACCATCGCCAGGATCGCCGTGCCCATGGTCATCATGATCGGGCGCAGACGCTCGCGTGAGCCCTCCACCAGCGCCTGGGTACGGCCCATCCCGCCCCGGCGCAGATTGTTGATGTGCTCGATCATCACGATGCCGTTGTTCACCACCACGCCCATCAGCACTAGGATGCCGATGAAGGACATGATCCCGAACGAGGTGCCGGTGATCCAGAACAGCCAGAACACGCCGAAGATCGAGAACAGCACGCCGCTCATGATCGCCGCCGGGAACAGCAGCGATTCGAACACTGCGGCCATCACCACGTAGATCATCACCAGCGCGATCAGCAGGTTGAACACCATCTGCTGCATCGCCTCGTTGTCATCGCCGTAGTCGCCGCCATCGAAGGTGAAGCCGTAGCCGGCCGGGAAGTTCATCGGCTTGAGCACTGCTTCCATGGCCTTGCGGGCGTCCGGCGCGGTGAYCTTCTCGGCCAGGTTGGCCTTGATGGTCARCGTGGTCTGGCGGTTGGTGCGGCCGATCTGGGTCGCCGAGGAACCCACGTCGACACTGACCAGGCTCAACAGCGGTACGCTGCGGCCATCGCCGGTGCGCACGCTGAATCCGGCCAGGTCTTCAGGGCTGCTCTGTTCGGCACCGGCGAAGCGCACCCATACCGGCACTTCGTTGTCACCACGACGGAACTCGCGCATCGGCGCACCACGCAGGGCCAGGCCAACGAAACTGGCAACCTGCTCGGCATTGAATCCGAACGCCGCTGCACGCTCGCGGTCGACGTGCACTTTCAGCTCGCCGCCCTTCTCGCCGTTGTCGATGCGCACATCGCGCAGCTCGGYGCGCTGSGCCAGCAGCGGCAGCACTTCCTGGCCGATCTCCTGCAGCATCGCGCTGGAGTCSCCGACCAGCTGCACCTGCACSSMCTGGKTGCCGCCACCGCCACCATCMCCGCCYTGGTTGCCGACGAWGTAGTCGGTACGCGCGGATTTCGGCAGTCCTTTGCGCAGTTCTTCCTGCAGCGCCTTGATGTCCTTGGCGTACTTCTCGTCCAGGGTGACCACGGTCGAACTGCCTTCCTGTTCGCTGTACCAGGAATAGACCTGCTGCACGTGCAGGCGCTCGCGGTTCTGCTCGATCCAGCCTTCGACACGGGCCACTTCCTCGGACATCTGCCGGTAGGTGTAGGCGCCCTTCCACATGTAGCCGATGAAGATGTCCTTGCCACCATCGCCACCGAACATGTCGATCTTGGTCAGCTTCATCGGCACCAGGCTGACCAGCACCACCAGCAGGATGCCCAGCAGGCTCCAGCCGCGATGGCGCAGTGACCAGTCCAGCAGCTGCGCGTAGCGGCGCTGCAGGCGCGCGATCACGCCGGTCTGCGAGTGCACCAGCTTCGGCGTGGCCATGCGTGCGGACAGCATCGGGATCAGGCTGACCGCCACCAGCCACGAGGCCAGCAGCGAGACCGAGATGGTGATCGCGATCTGCGCCATGAAGATGCTGATGTTGTTGGTTTCACCAAACAGGTTGGGCACGAACACGATGCAGTGGCACAAGGTGCCGGCGCTGAGCGCGATGGCAACGTTGCGGGTGCCGATGATCGAGGCCAGGCGTGGCTGGTCCGGCAGCCGCTCACGTTCCTGGTAGATGCTCTCGACCACCACCACTGCATTGTCGACCAGCATGCCCACGGCCAGCAGCAGGCCCATCATGGTCAGGATGTTGAGCGTGACGCCGGCGAAATACATGAAGCCCAGGGTGATGGTGAAGCAGATCGGAATGGCCAGGGTCACCATCAACGTGGACGGCCAGTGGCGCAGGAAGAAGAACAGCACCGTCACCGACAGGATCAGGCCGACACCGCCGGCCTCGGCCAGCTCCAGCAGGGACGAGGTCACCGCCTTGCCCTGGTTGTCGATCACCTTGATCTGCACGTCGCGCATCGATGCCTGCGCGCGGATCRCTTCAACCTCGGCAAGCGCGCCGCGCGAGACGTCCACCAGGTTGGCGCTGCGTTCCTTGTAGATGTCCAGGCCGACGGCAGGATTGCCATCCAGGCGGCGGCCATAGCTCATCCGCGCCGGCTTCAGCCGCACATCGGCAATGTCACCCAGGCGCAGTCCCTTGGCATTGATCACCAGGTCACGCATTTCCTGCAGGTCGGTGATCTCGCCCACCGGCTGCACGCGCACGCGCTGGCCGTTGTCGTCGATCTGCCCGGCCGAGATCGAGAAATTCAGCGTGCGCAGGCGATCGCTCAGCTCGTTGATGCTCAGGCCGTGGGCGTTCAGACGGTTCGGATCGATCGCGATCTCCACCTCGTTCGGTGGCGCGCCGGTGATCTCGACCCGGGCCACGCCCGGAATCCGCTCGATACGCCGCTTGAATTCGCGGTCGAGCATGTCATAGGCGGTGGTCAGGTCGGTGGTACTGGCCAGGCGCACCTTCAGCACCGGCTGGTCGCTGCTGGACCACTTGAACACGTTGTAGCGCTGCACATCGTCAGGCAGGTCGCTGCGGATAGCGTCGATGCGCTCGCGCGCGTCCGAAGCGGCGATGGCGATATCACGATCCCAGTCGCTGAACTCGATGAAGATCGACGCAGCTTCGGAGGTCGCCGACGACCGCATGCGCTTGATGCCGGTCATCGTCGCCAACGACTCCTCCACCGGCCGGATGATGGTCCGCTCGACTTCTTCCGGGGTGGAGCCGGTATAGGGAATCTGCACGAACAGGAACGGTGCGGAGATGTCCGGCAGCGCTTCCAGTGGCAGCCGGAACGAGGCGATCAGGCCGACCACCACCAGCGACACGAAACACATGATGGTGGTGACCGGGCGGCGGATGGAGAACTCGGCAACGCTCATGCCGGTTCCTCCGCACCCGACGCACTGCCCTCGGCACCGTGCAGGCCCTCACCGGCATGCTTGCGACCGCGTTCGCGGTAGTAGGCATCGCCGCGGCGGTCCATCAGGTCGTACACCACCGGGATCACCAGCAGGGTCAACAGGGTCGACACCAGCAGGCCACCGATCACGGTGATAGCCATCGGTGCGCGCACTTCGGCGCCCTCGCCCATCGCCACCGCCAGCGGCAGGAAGCCGAACAGCGTGCACAGGGTGGTCATGATGATCGGCCGCAGGCGCGAACGCGCACCTTCCACCAGTGCCTCGTGCTTGGCAACGCCGGCCTCGCGCAGCTGGTTGACCTTGTCGATCAGGATGATCGCGTTCTTTGTGACCAGGCCGACCAGCAGGATCAGGCCGATGAACACCACCACCGAGATCGGCTTGCCGGTCAGCATCAGCGCCAGGATCGCGCCGACCAGCGCCAGCGGGATGGTGAACAGGATCACGAACGGATGCAGCAGCGATTCGAACTGCGAGGCCATCACCAGGTAGACCAGGAAGATCGCCAGGCCGAAGGCGAAGATCAGCGACTTCGCCGCCTGTGCCAGTTCCTCGCCCTGGCCGCCGATGTGCAGGCCCACGCCAGCGCCCAGCGGCTGTTCGGACACCATCTGCTGTACTTCGCGCATGGCCGCGCCCAGGTCGATATCGCGCAGATTGGCCGAGACCACGGCCACCCGGGTCTGGTCGGCACGATGGATCTCGCTGGGGCCGGTGGTGGCCACCACGTCGGCAACCGCATCCAGGGTGACCGGACGGGTGCTGCCGGGATTGACGATCAACCGGCGGATGCTCTCCACGCTGGCACGATCGGTTTCCTGCGCGCGCACCAGCACGTCGATCTTGCGGTCGCGGAARCTGTAGCGGGTGGCSACRTCGCCGCGCACCTTCTTCACCACCACATCGGCGATCTGCCGSGTRGTCAGGCCCAGTGCACCGGCTCGCTCCTGGTCGAAGCGGATCTGGATTTCCGGGAAGCCCTCTTCCACGGTGGATTTGACGTCCGCGTAGTGCGCATTGCCGCGCAGCAGCGCCGCCAGGCGCTGGCCTGCCACTTCCAGGGTCGCCATGTCCTGCCCACGCAGTTCGATTTCCAGCGGCGTGGAGAAGCTGAACAATGCCGGCCGCGCGAAGTCGACCTGCGCACCCGGGTGCTGGCCCATGGTGTCGCGCAGGCGCTCGGTGATCTCCGCTTCGGTCTGCGGGTTGCCGCCGCCTTCCATCACGATGGTCAGCTTGCCGATGTTCTCGCCACTCTCGGTCGGGCTGGCATCCAGGCGGGTACCGCTGCCGCTGACACCGTACAGCGATGCCACGCCTTCGCCCTTGCCATGCGCCAACTGCAGCTCACGCACCAGCGCRTCGGTCTGCKYCARMGGCGTGCCSGSCGGCAGCTTGRCSGTCATYTCGAAACGGTCCTGCGCCAGCTGCGGGATCAGGTCGGCGCCGAGCATCGGCACCAGCGCCATCGTGCCGACAAACGCTAGCGCAGCCAGGCTCAGCACCTTGCCAGGGTGGGCCAACGCACCCGGCAGCAGCCGCAGGTAGCCACGTTCGGCACCGGCGTACGGCTTCATGGCGATGTCGCTGGCCTTGCGCATCACCGGGCCGACCACTGCAGCCACGCCACGGCAGAGGCGCACCACCAGCCATGCCAGCGCGTAGAAACTCCAGCGCATCGTCGCCATCACACCACGACGGCCGAGTGCTACCGGCTTCTGCCAGCGGCTCTGCGGTTGCCACGGCTCGGCTGCGGCTTCTTCCGGGAAGGCCAGCGGCGGCCGGCCCTTCAGCGAGCTCAGCATCGGGATCAGGGTCATCGACACCAGCAGCGAAATCGCGATGGCGATGGCCACGGTCAACGCCTGGTCACGGAACAGCTGGCCGGCGATGCCGTCGACGAACACCAGGGGCAGGAACACCGCGATGGTGGTCAGGGTCGAGGCGACCACGGCCATGCTCACTTCGCGGGTACCGGCGATCGCCGCCTGCAGGATGCCCAGGCCGCGTTCGCGCGCCTTGGCGATGCTCTCCAGCACCACGATGGAGTCATCCACCACCAGGCCGGTGGCCAGTGCCAGGCCGCCCAGCGACATCACGTTCAAGCTCAGGCCAAGCTGGCCCATGAAGAAGAACGTGGCGATGATCGAGACCGGCAACGACAGGCTGATCACGAACGTGCTCCAGCCGTCGCGCAGGAACAGGAAGATGATCAGGATCGCCAGCAGGCCACCGATCACCGCGTCCTTCTTGACGTCGGCGATGGCGTGCTCGATGAAGCGCGACTGGTCTTCGATCGTGGTCAGTTCGGCATCGGCCGGGAACGTTGCCTTGATCTGCTCCAGACGCTTGCGCAGCGCTTCGGCGGTGGCCACGGTATTGGCGTCGCCTTCCTTGTAGATCGCCAGTTCGACCGATTCCTTGCCGCCCAGGCGGATGACCGCTTCGCGTTCCTTGTAGCCCTGGCGCACGGTGGCCACATCCTTCAGGCGCACCGGCACGCCGTTGGCGACCACGCTGGAGGCGCCGCCTGAGGAAGCGCTCTGTGCAGCGGAAGCGGCGGCGACGGCTGCAGCCGAGCCCGTAGAGGCAGCGATGTTGAACATCTGCTGCAGCGCCGAGTCGGCCGCGCTGCCGTTGGCGGACTGGGTGGTGACCAGCAGGTTGCGGATTTCTTCCAGGTCGGCGAACTGGTTGACGGTGCGCACCAGGAAGCGCTGCGAGCCCTCCTCCAGGCGGCCGCCGGAAATGTTGATGTTCTCTTCCTTCAACCGCTTGATGACGGTGTCGATCGGCAGGTTGAGCTGGGCCAGTTTCTGCTGGTCGATGTCGACCTGGATCTCGTCTTCCAGGCCACCGCCAACCTTCACCGCCGCCACGCCGGTAACCGGCTCCAGCTTCTTCTTCAGGTCTTCGTCGGCATAGCGACGCAGGCCGGTCAGTTCGCGGATCGCTTCTTCGTCGGTCGCAGGCGCGGCCTTGGTCGACAGCACCAGGCGCATGATCGGCTCGGTGGACGGATTGAAGCGCAGCAGCACCGGCGCCTTGGCTTCCAGGGGCAGGTTCAGCGCTTCCATCTTGTCGCGCACTTCCAGGCTGGCCTGGTCCATGTTGGTGCCCCAGGCGAACTCGAGCACCACATCACTCTGGCCGGTACGCGAGACCGACTTCAGCTTGCGCAGGTTCTTGACCACGCCCACGGCTTCTTCGACCGGCTGGGTGATCAGGGTTTCCATTTCCGTCGGCGCCGCACCGGTGTACTCGGTGCGCACGGTCAGCGTCGGATAGCTCAGGTCGGGCAGCAGGTTGACCTTGAGATTGCCCAGTGCGATCAGGCCGAACAGCAACAGGGTGACCGTGCACATGGCGATGGTGACGCGGCGGCGGGTGGCGAACTCCACCAGGCCGCCACGCATGCCTGCGGCGGCGCCATCGCTCCCGGGCGAGGCACCGTGATCGTGGCCGGGCGCGGTCATTGCGTGCTCCCGGCCTTCTCTGCCGGCTTGGCCGAGGCGGTTACGGTCTTCGCCTTGGCCTTCGGATCGGCGATCACCTGCACCGCGGTGCCGTCGCGCAGGGCGACCTTGCCGGCGGTGACGATCTGGTCACCCGCCGCCAGTCCCTCACGGATTTCCACCCACGGTCYTTCGGCGTAGCCAAGCTTGACCGGCACCCGCGCGACCTTGCCCTCGCGCACGCGGAACACTGCCGGCTCACCATCGTCCAGCAGTGCCAGGCGCGGCACCACCAGTGCATCGGCACGCTGGTCGTAGTCGATGCGGATGCGGCCGAACATGCCCGGCTGCAGCGACTGCGCGGCACCGTCGAAAGCACTGACCACACGGAAGGTGCCGCTGCCCGAATCCACTACCGGTGCGATGCGGTCGACGACGCCAGTGAAGGTCTGGCCCGGCAGCGCATCGGCCGACAGCGTGACCGGCTGGCCCGCACGCAAGGTCGCCAGCTCGCGCTCGGGCACGTTGAGGGTGGCTTCCAGCCGCGAGTTGTCGACAATGCGGAAGATCGGCGTGTTGATCTGCACGAAGTTGCCGGTCTTGATCGATCGCGAGGCGATCACGCCGGAAATCGGTGCGACCACGGTGGTGTAGGACAGTTCCAGCGTGGCCAGGCGGTACTGCGCGCGCACGTTTTCCAGGTCGTAGCGCAGCTGGTCGACATCGGCAGCGCTGACCATCTGCTGGCCGACCAGCTTCTGTGCGCGCTGGTAGTTGTTCTCCAGCTTGCGCATCTGCGCCTCGCTCTGGGCAACGGCCAGGCGTGCGCGGTCCGGATCCAGCCGCACCAGAGGCTGCCCGGCGCTGACCCGCTGCCCTTCCTCGACCAGTACCGCCAGCGCAACGCCCGAGGTCTTGGCGACCACCTGCGATTCGGCGCGCGGCTCCAGTGCCGCCGTTCCGGTGTAGCTGGCGGCCACCGCGCGATGGCTGGCCACGGCCACTTCCACCGGCACCGCGTCGACCTTCTTCTCGTCCTTGGTCTCGGCCGCCTTGGCCTCGTTGTTGGGCCCAGCGGCGCAACCGCTCAGCAGCAGGGATGTGGAGAGCAGCAGCGCGGCAGCGCAGAGTCCGCTGCGGGGGCCGGGCAGGAAGGTTTGGTGCGACATCGTCAGATCCCTGGAGGATGCGTGGGCAGGTGTGGTAGCAAAGTAATGCACCACTTCACGGCAACACCATATCCCAAAGGTCATGGTGTCTTCACGCCGCCGGTCGGGCCGACCCCATTTCAGCTAGATGAAACCTGAGGCTATACTCGGGTCGTTCCGTACCCCACGCCGGAACGACCAGACCCGAATCCCCGGAAAAGACACCATGCGCCCGCAGCCGCTCGCCGCTTGTCTCGCTCTGGCCGTCCTCCTGCCCCTCGGGGCCGCCGCACAGCCCGCACCTGCTCCTGCAGCACCACCCGCCCCGGCACCGGCTCCGGCCCCTGTGCCGGCGGCTGCCACGCCCACCGGCAGTTTCGACAATGGCCGTGTGCTGGCCTACACCTGCCAGGGTTGCCACGGCATCACCGGTTACAAGAACGCCTACCCCAGTTACCGGGTACCGAAGATCGGTGGCCAGACCCAGCAGTACCTGACCCAGGCCCTGACCGAGTACCGCCAGGGCAAGCGCCGGCATCCGACGATGCAGGCGCAGTCGATGAGTTTCAGCGAACAGGAGATCGCCGATCTCGCTGTTTACCTGTCCACCGTCAAGTAAGGCCCGCCCATGTCGAAAGCCGCGCATCCACTGCGTCACGCCATCGCCCTGTCCGTCGCCCTGCTGCTGGCGGCCTGCTCGCAGTCACAGGTGGAGAACAGCGAGAAATCCGCCGGCGATCCCGGCCACGCCAGCGGCGAGCACGGATCGTCTTCCTCCGCGGGCCTGCCTGCCGGGCGTGAAGCCGCCGGCGAGGCCCGCGCCAAGGTCAAGAGCAAGGCCACCAGCCAGAGCTGCATCGATTGCCACGGTGCCGACGGCAATGCGCCGATCGATCCGACCTATCCGAAGCTGGGTGGTCAATACGGCGATTACCTGGCGCATGCGCTGCAGGCCTACCGTGCCGGTGATCGCCAGCATGCGCTGATGACACCGCAGGCGAAGGACCTGAGCGATCAGGACATCGCCGATCTGGCCGCGTATTTCGGCAGCCGGCCGAGCCAGCTGCGGGATCTGCACGGGGTCAAATGACCGCCGGCCCGCCCCGGTGGGTGCGGACCGTTGGCCGGTGGGTGCGCACCGTTGGTTGGTGGGTGCGGACCGTTGGTCCGCACGTATCCGGATATCCACGCATGGCGTGGATTTACTGAATCCGGCCGGCGATCAGCCTTCCAGCTCTTCCCAGCGTGCGTACGCGGCATCCAGTTCAGCCTGCACCTTGGCCAGCTGCTGGGTGTGCGCGGTCACTTCGGCGCTGCTGCGCGTGTAGAACGACGGATCGTTCATTGCCGAGGTAAGCCCTTCGACATCGCCTTCCAGCTTTTCGATGGTCTTCGGCAGCTGTTCCAGCTCACGCGCTTCCTTGTAGGCGAGCTTGCGCTTGGGCGCTGCCGGTTCCGCAGCAGCCGCCGGGGCAGCGACCACCGGCTTGGCGGCACCAACCACCGCAGGCGCAGCGGCCACGCTGGCCGCGTAACGCTGCCAGTCGCTGTAGCCGCCCACGTACTCGCCGATCACGCCATCGCCTTCCATCACCAGCGTGGAGGTCACCACGTTGTCGATGAAGTCACGATCATGGCTGACCAGCAGCAACGTGCCGTTGTATTCGCCCAGCAGCTCTTCCAGCAGCTCCAGGGTTTCCACGTCCAGATCGTTGGTCGGTTCGTCCATCACCAGCAGGTTGGACGGCTGCGCGAACAGCTTGGCCAGCAGCAGGCGGTTGCGCTCGCCRCCSGACAGGCKGGTGATCGGCGCGCGCGCGCGCTCGGGGGTGAACATGAAGTCCTGAAGGTAGGCGTGCACGTGCTTGCGCTTGCCGTTGAACTCGAGGAAATCGCGGCCTTCGGCCACGTTCTCGATCGCGCTCCAGTCTTCGCGCAGCACTGCACGGTACTGGTCGAAGTACGCAACCTGCAGGTTGGTGCCGGCGTTGACCTCACCCTTCTGCGGCTGCAGTTCGCCCAGCAGCAGCTTCAACAGCGTGGTCTTGCCACTGCCGTTGGGGCCGATCAGGCCGATGCGGTCGCCACGCAGGATGGTGGTGGAGAAATCACGGACCATCGTGCGATCGCCGAACGCGAACGAAATGTCCTTGATGTCGATGACCTTCTTGCCCGAGCTTACGCCCTGGGCCGCTTCCATCTTGACGTTGCCGCTGAGGTCGCGGCGGGCGGATCGCTCGTTGCGCATCGCCTTCAAGCGGCGTACGCGGCCTTCGTCGCGGGTGCGGCGTGCCTTGATGCCCTGGCGGATCCACACTTCTTCCTGCGCCAGCAGCTTGTCGAACCGTGCGTTTTCCTGGGCCTGCGCGTTGAGGCGTTCTTCGCGACGGCGCTCGTAGTTGGCCCAGTCGCCCGGCCAGCTGGTGACCTGGCCGCGGTCGATCTCGACGATGCGGGTGGCCAGCGCACGCAGGAAGCGGCGGTCATGGGTGACGAACACCACGCTGCCGTTCCAGTTCTTGAGGAACATTTCGAGCCAGTCGATGGCTTCGATGTCGAGGTGGTTGGTCGGTTCGTCCAGCAGCAGCAGGTCGGGGCTGGAGACCAGCGCGCGGCCGAGCAGCACGCGGCGCTTCATGCCGCCGGACAGGCGCGCAAACTCCGCGTCGCCATCGAGGTCGAGCTTGGTCAGGGTCTCGCTGACGCGCTGGTCCAAGCCCCAGCCGTTGGCGGCATCGATCTTGGCCTGGACGTTGCCCAGCGCTTCGCCATCGAACACGTCGGCGTGGCTGAGGTGATGGAATTCGGCGAGCCATTGGCCCAGTTCGCCCAGGCCATCGGCGACGACGTCGAACACGCTGCCAGCGGCGCCGTGCGGCACCTCCTGCTCCAGGCGAGTCACGCGCACGCCCTGCTGCACGCGCACTTCACCGTCATCGGGCTTGTGGTCGCCGGACAGCAGCTTGAGCAGGGTCGATTTGCCGGCGCCGTTGCGGCCGATCAGGGCGATACGCTCGCCCGGCTCGATCGACAGTTCGGCTTTTTCCAGCAACAGCGGGCCGCCGACGCTGAAGTCGACGTTTTGCAGAGTAATCAAAGGCATCCGGCCATTGTAGCGGGTTGCGGGGCCTGGCCGGGCGGCGCCCGGCACCCGCAGAGGCAACGTCAACCGCCGAGGCAACAGCCAAAGCCGGCTTCCTGTGGGATGGCGGGGTGGGCCCCCCCCCCCCCCCCCCCCCCCCCCACCCCGCCTTCGACAGTTTGCCGCTGCTGTTGGTGGGTGCCGACCGTTGGTCGGCACGGGGTCGGATCCCGTTGCTGCGCAATAGGCTCTGACCCCTACGTGGAATTCACGCTGTGGAAGATGGATCCCGGCTACTGCACTTCCCCCAACAACGCCTGCAACCCCGGCAACCATCGCTTGCCGGGGTGGCGTACCAGCCACAGCGTGCGGTGCAGGGCCGGCAATGGCGTTTCAAGGATGCGCAGGCGGCCGAGGGCCAAGGGTTCTTCCAGGGCGTGGCGCGAGAGGCAGGCCAGGCCGAGGCCGGCGATGGCGGCTTGCTTGATGGCTTCGGTATTGCCCAGCTGCAGGGTCTGGGCGAAGCCGCGCAGATGCGGCAGCAATGCCTGTTCGACAGCCTCGCGGGTGCCTGAGCCGGGTTCGCGCAACAGCCAGCGCGCTGCGCGCAGTTCATCCAGGGACCAGCGCGGGGGCGCATCCGCAGCCGCCACGATCACCAGCGGGTCCTGCTGCCAGGCGGTCACCTGCAGCCCGCGTTCGTGGCACGGGCCTTCGATCAGTCCTGCATCCACGTCCAGCCGTTGAACGGCCGCCACCACGCCTGCGCTGTTGTCGATGCGCAGATCGACCTCGGCCTGCGGTGCCTGCCGCAGCAGATCGGCGATACGCGGCGGCAGCAGGTAGTTGCCGATGGTGGTGCTGGCCGCCAACACCAGCCGCAGCGGCGCGCCTTGGGACGGGTCACCGCCCRCCGCCAATTGCCGCTCCAGATCGGCGGCATTGACCAACAGCGCGCGCGCCGGCTCCAGCAAGGCCCGGCCGTGGCCGTTCAACGCCAGGCGACGGCCGATGCGGTCGAACAGCGGCGTGCCGAAGTGCGCTTCCAGCTCCTGCAGGGCGGCGCTGCTGGCGGACTGGGAAAGCGCGATGGCCTGGCCTGCGGCGGTGGTGCTGCCCTGGTCAGCGATGGCAACGAAGACCTGCAGCTGGCGGAGCGTCAGGCGCATGGCCATTACCTGTGTTATGGGTAGTTTTCACCGATATTATTCGTTTTACGGGTCAATCGCATGGATGCAGGCTGTACGCCTCTCTCCCGCATCCCACCCGCCATGAACGCGCCTGCCCTGTCCCCCTGGTCCCTGCCCGCCCTGCGCCAGCGCTGGCAACTGCGCCTGCCCGGCCTGCTGCTGGTCGGCCTGGTGGCGGCGGCGTCGCTGTACCTGGCCGAGCTGCCCTGGCTGCAGGCGCATGGCCTGAGTGCGCTGACCGTCGCCATCGTCGCCGGCATCGTGGTCGGCAACACCTTGTACCCGCGACTGGCCCCCGCCAGCGCGGCGGGCGTGGGCTTCTCCAAGCATTGGCTGCTGCGTGCGGGCATCGTGCTGTACGGCCTGCGGCTGACCTTCCAGGACATCGGCCACGTCGGCGTCGCCGGCGTGCTGATGGACGTGCTGGTGGTGGCGAGCACCTTCGGCCTGGCGTGCTGGCTGGGTGTACGGGTGTTCAGGATGGAGCGCGAGGCCGCCATGCTGATCGGTGCCGGCAGCGCGATCTGCGGTGCGGCGGCGGTGATGGCCGCAGAGCCGGTGGTGCGCGGCCGTGCTGCGCAGGTGACGGTGGCGGTATCGACGGTGGTGGTGTTCGGCACGCTGGCCATGTTCCTGTACCCGGCGCTGTATGCGCTGGTGCAGTCGCACGGCTGGCTGGCGATGGACGCGCGGCAGTACGGCCTGTACACCGGCGCCACCGTGCATGAAGTGGCACAGGTGGTGGCTGCCGGACGTGCCGTGGGCGAGTCAGCCGCCGATACCGCGGTCATCACCAAGATGGTGCGGGTGATGCTGCTGGCACCGTTCCTGATCGTACTTTCCTTGTGGCTGGCCCGTGGTGGCAAGGCAGCGGCGGACGGTGGCAAGACCCGGATCGTGGTGCCGTGGTTCGCGTTCGGTTTCGTGGCGGTTGCCGGGCTCAACTCGCTGCATCTGCTGCCGGTGGGTGTGCAGGCCGGGCTGGTGCAGCTGGATACCGTGCTGCTGGCCATGGCGATGGCCGCGCTGGGCCTGACCACCCATGTGTCTGCGCTGCGCCAGGCCGGGTTGAAGCCGCTGCTGCTGGCATCGATCCTGTTCGCCTGGTTGCTGCTGGGTGGCCTGGCGATCCACCAGGGTGTGCTGGCGGTGCTGGGCTGAGGGCAACGTGGATCGTTAGACTTGAGGCATGCCAGTCTCCCCCGCCCTGCTGCAGATCCCGCTGCGCCTGCTGGATGATCGATATGGGCGGGGCAATGTCGATGAAGCCGAAGACACGCTGGTCGAGATCGTTCAAGCGGTGATGGGCGTGCAGGCGACCTGTTCGTTCGACGTCGACACGCGGCACGCCAACCCGTGGTTCCACCAGCTGCTGCTGGAGCCCCGGGTCGCTGGAAAACCGGCCACCCCGGAGCAGTTGCAGGCGATGGCTGCGCGGCTGGTGGTCATCGGGCTGGGTTGAGGGAACGTTCGGCCAAGGTGCCGACCAAGGTCGCCCGCTACCGGGCKCCCCCACAATCGTGAACGACGGCGGGACCGGGCGCGCGCGCAGGTACAATGCGCCATGACTGATTTCTCGACCCTGCCGCTGAGCCCGGCCCTGCAGCCCGGCCTGGATGCCCTCGGCTACACCACCCTCACGCCGATCCAGGCGCAGAGCCTGCCCGCCATCCTTGATGGCCGCGATGTGATCGCCCAGGCCCCGACCGGCAGCGGCAAGACCGCCGCCTTCGGTCTTGGCCTGCTGCAGTCCATCGACCCCAGCCTGATCCGCGTACAGGCGCTGGTGCTGTGCCCCACCCGCGAGCTGGCCGACCAGGTGGCCAAGCAGATCCGCAAGCTGGCCACCGGCATCCCCAACCTGAAGCTGTTGCTGCTGACCGGCGGCACGCCGCTGGGCCCGCAGCTGGCGTCGCTGGAAAGCCACGACCCGCACGTGGTGGTCGGCACGCCCGGCCGCGTGCAGGAACTGGCGCGCAAGCGCGCACTGAATCTGGGCGCCGTGCGCACCCTGGTGCTGGATGAAGCCGACCGCATGCTCGATATGGGCTTCGAGGAACCCATCCGTGAGATCGCCGGCCGTACCCACCGCGATCGCCAGAGCCTGCTGTTCTCGGCCACCTTCCCCGACACCATCCGCGCCATGGCCCGCGACCTGCTGCGCGATGCCGTGGAAGTGACCGTGGAAGGCGCCGACCAGGCCCCGGCCATCCGCCACCTGTTCTGCGAAGTCGAACCGGCACACCGGCAGAAGGCACTGGCCGGCCTGCTGCTGAAGTACACGCCCGAATCGGCCGTGGTGTTCTGCAACACCCGCAAGGACGTGGACGAAGTGGCCAACTCGCTGCAGCAGTTCGGCTTCTCCGCGCTCGCCCTGCATGGCGACATGGAACAGCGCGACCGCGAGGAAGTGCTGCTGCGCCTGGCCAACCGCAGCTGCAACGTGCTGGTTGCCAGCGACGTCGCCGCACGCGGGCTGGATGTGGAAGAACTGGCCGCGGTGATCAACTACGAGCTTCCGACCGACGTCGAGAGCTACCAGCACCGTGTCGGCCGTACCGGTCGTGCCGGCGCCAGTGGCTTGGCGATCAGCCTGGTGGCGGGCCGCGAAAAGAACCGCGCCGACGCCATCGAAGCACAGCGCGGCGAGCCGCTGGATTGGCAGAAGACGCCGCTGGCGACGTCGCGCCCGGCCGAGCTGCCGCAGGCGGCGATGCGCACCCTGCGCATCGATGGCGGCAAGACCGACAAGCTGCGCGCAGGCGACATCCTCGGCGCCCTCACCGGCGATGCCGGCCTGTCGGCCAAGTTCATCGGCAAGATCGCGATCTTCCCGACCCGTTCCTACGTGGCGATCGCCCGCGAGCAGGTCAACAAGGCGGTGGCGAAGCTGGAAGCGGGCAAGATCAAGGGCCGTCGTTTCCGCGTGCGGATGATGTAATTGAAGGAGCGCTGCCGATCACGGTTGGCAGCGAGGTGACCTGGTAGTGGCCAACCTTGGTTGGCCCATCCATGCGGTGCCAACCAAGGTTGGCAACTACCGGTTCGCCGCGATTCGCTCGGGCAGGTGCCACCTTGGTTGGCACCTGCGCAATCAGAACACCAGTTCGGTGTGCAGCGGCAGATCCGCTTCCCAGCGGCCACGGCCGCCCAGGCCGTCCAGTTCGACCAGCACGCCGGCGCCGACCACGTCCACGCCCAGGCGGCGCACCAGCGACAACGCAGCAACCAGCGTACCGCCGGTTGCCAGCACGTCGTCGATGATCGCTACGCGCGCACCTGCGGGCAGCGCGTCGGCATGCACTTCAATGCAGTCGCTGCGGTATTCCAGCGTGTATTCCTCGCGCAGCACCTTGCCCGGCAGCTTGCCCGGCTTGCGCACCGGAACKAAACCCACGCCCAGTTCCAGCGCCATGGCCGCACCGAGGATGAAGCCGCGCGATTCGATGCCGACCACCGCGTCCAGCTTCTGATCGCGCCAGCGATCGGCCATCGCCACGATCGCGCCACGGAAGTCCTCGCTGTGAGCGAGCAGCGGCATGATGTCCTTGAACAGGATGCCCGGCTTCGGGAAATCAGCGATGTCGCGCAGGCGTGAGGCCCAGGCGGGGACGGCCACGGTGGCGTCGGTCATTGCAGCTACCAGCTTGTATGGCGGCATAGGGTAACCGGTTCGCCCGTGCCCTGCCCGTTCCCGGCACCACTGCGCCGCTGCGTTCCACCGATGGCGCCGTGGGGCATCACGCCAAAATCGCACACGCGTGCGATAATCGCCCTAACCGGTCATTCACCCAGCCTGCGTCATAAGCAGGCCGACGCCTGCCCGCCGTCACTGCCCGCAGCCGCCCGGGATGCCGTTGGCCCCCGCCACGCCTGGCGCGCGCGGGGCTTTCCCCGCCTCCGCGCGGGTTTTTCGCAATGAGGTTCATGCAACGTGGACGAGACGACGAGAGTTCCGGCCCTGTGCCGTGTGCTGGTGGTCCTGCTCGGCATCCTGGTGACCCTGTTCGGCCTGGCTCTGCTGGTCGGCGGTGTACGCCTGGTGCAGCTGGGGGGCAGTTGGTATTTCCTGCTGATGGGTGCGGTGTCGGCGGTAGCCGGCGTGCTGCTGGCGATGCGCCGGCCGAACGGTGCGCTGCTGTACGGCCTGGCCTTCCTGGCCACGCTGTTGTGGGCGCTGGTGGATGCCGGCTGGAATTTCTGGCCGCTGGTATCGCGGCTGGTGATGCCGGCGGTGCTGGCCCTTCTGGTCGCCCTGGCGTGGCCGGTGCTGCGCCGCAGCCGAGGCCAGGTTGCCGGTCGCGGCGCCTATGGCGTAGCCGCCGTGCTGCTGGTTGGCCTGCTGGGCACTGCGGTGTCGGCGTTCCAGCCGCGCCCGGTACAGACCGCGCAGGGCACGACGCCGCCGGTGGTGCCGGTGGCCAAGGGTGCTGAGCAGCACGACTGGATGCACTGGGGCAACACCACCGCCGGCACCCGCTTTGCCGCGCTGGACCAGATCACCCCGGCCAACGTGAAGGAACTGCAGGTTGCCTGGACGGCGCGCACCGGCGATGTGCCGGAAAGCAACGGTTTCGGTGCCGAGGACCAGAACACCCCGCTGCAGATCGGCGACACCCTGTTCCTGTGCACCCCGCACAATCAGGTAATCGCCATCGATGCCGATTCCGGCAAGCAGCGCTGGGCCTTCGACCCCAAGGCCACCGCGCCGAACTGGCAACGCTGCCGCGGTCTGGGCTATTTCGACGCAACCAGCGCACCGTCTGCTGCAGATGCAGCCGCTCCGGCACCTGCGCCGCTGCCGGCCGCCGAAACGGCCAGCACGGGCCCGGCGCTGTGCGAGAAGCGCATCCTGATGACCTCCATCGATGCGCGCCTGTTCGCGCTGGATGCGAAGACCGGCGCGCTGTGCCCGGACTTCGGCAGCAACGGCGTGGTCGACCTGAAGGCCGGCATGGGCGAGATCAAGCCGGGCTTCTACACCCTCACCGCCGCACCGTTGGTAGCCGGCGAACTGATCGTGGTCGGTGGCCGCGTGGCCGACAACATCGAAGTGGGTGAGCCGTCCGGCGTGGTGCGTGCCTACAACGTGCGCACCGGCGCACTGGCCTGGGTCTGGGATCTTTCCAGGGAAACCCCGGACGTGCCGCTGGATCCGTCGATCCACTACACGCGCGCCACGCCGAACGTGTGGACCTCGATGGCCTACGACCCGCAGCTGGGCCTGGTCTACCTGCCCACCGGCAACACCACGCCTGACCAGTGGGCCGGCGAGCGCACCCCGCAGGATGACAAGTACAGTTCGGCGGTGGTTGCGCTGGACGTGGCCACCGGCAAGGAGCGCTGGGTCTACCAGACCGTGCACCACGATCTGTGGGACTACGACCTGCCCGCGCAGCCGACCCTGACCGACGTGCCCGACGGCAAGGGCGGCACGCTGCCGGCCCTGCTGCAGATCACCAAGGCCGGGCAGATCTTCATGCTCAATCGCCAGACCGGCGTGCCGATCAGCGAAGTGCGCAACATACCCGCGCCGCAGGGCAATGCGCAGGGCGAACGCTATGCCGCCACCCAGCCGCTGTCGGTGGGCCTGCCGCAGATCGGCGCGCAGACGCTGACCGAGTCGGACATGTGGGGCGCCACCCCGATCGACCAGATGCTGTGCCGCATCCAGTTCAAGCAGTTCCGCTACGACGGCATGTACACGCCGCCGGGCGAAGACCTCGCGCTGCAATGGCCCGGTTCGCTGGGTGGCATGAACTGGGGCAGCGCCTCGGTCGACCCCACCACCGGCTACCTGTTCGTCAATGACATGCGCCTGGGCCTGTGGACCAAGCTGATCCCGCGCGCGCAGATGACCAGCGGCGACGGTGGCGTGGAAATGGGTGCGGCCTCGCAGACCGGTACGCCGTACGGCTCGCTGCGCGACCGCTTCCTGTCCAAGCTGGGCATTCCCTGCCAGAAACCGCCGTTCGGCACGATGTCGGCGATCAACCTGGCCACCCGCCAGCTGGTCTGGCAGGTGCCGGTGGGCACGGTGAAGGACACCGGGCCGATGGGCATCAAGATGGGCCTGCCGATTCCGATCGGCATGCCGACCCTGGGCGGTTCGCTGGCCACGCAGTCCGGCCTGCTGTTCTTCGCCGGTACGCAGGATTACTACCTTCGCGCCTATGACAGCCGCACCGGCGAGGAAGTGTGGAAGGCCCGCATGCCGGTTGGCAGCCAGGGCACGCCGATGACCTACGTCTCGCCGAAGACCGGTCGCCAGTACGTGGTGATTTCCGCCGGTGGCGCACGCCAGTCACCGGACCGTGGCGACTACGTGATCGCCTACGCGCTGCCCGAGCGCAAGTGACCGGCGCCATGCGGCGCAGCCTCGCAGGCTGCGCCGCGTGGGTACCGGTTGCTGGTTCGAGCCCTTACCATGCGAGGTCGAACCCGATGAAAGCTGCTGCCATGCCTGCCGTTCCTCCCAGCCGTCGACCCAAGCGCCCCCCTGCCCCACCGCAGGATCGTGGCCTGGCCCATGAGCTGATGCAGCAGATCCAGGACAACCAGGGCGATCCGGACTTCATGACGTCGCTCGGCCGCGGCCTGGCCGTGCTGAGCGTGTTCTCGCAGCACCCGCGCGAAGTGACGATGTCGCAGATCAGCAGCGATACCGGCATTTCCCGCGCAGCGGTACGGCGCGTGCTGTACACGCTGGAAAAGCTCGGCTACGTGGGTGAACAGGGCCGCGGCTTCGTGCTGCTGCCGCGCGTGCTGGGCATGGGCGGCGCCTATGTCGCGTCGTCGTCGATGACCGCTGCTGCACAACCGGTGCTGGATGCCCTGCGCGATGCCGTGCACGAATCCTGCTCGCTGGGCGTGCTCGATGGCGATGACATCCTGTACGTGGCGCGCGCGGAAACCGTACGCATCATGTCGATCGGCCTGCGCGCAGGCAGCCGCTTGCCGGCCTACTGCACCTCGATGGGCCGCGTGCTGCTGGCCTCGTTGCCGCGCGACACGCTGGAAGGCTACCTGGAACGCAACCCGTTGCGGCCGCGCACTGAACGCACGGTCACCCGCATGGAAGACTTCCTCGACCTGCTGGAAAAGGTGCGCCGCGAAGGCGCGTCGCTGGTCGACCAGGAACTGGAGATCGGCCTGCGCTCGATCGCCGTGCCAGTGCGTTCGCGCAGCGGCGATGTCGTGGCCGCGCTGAACATCGGCACCCAGGCGGGCCGTATCGGCCTGGGCGTGATGCAGACCCAGCTGTTGCCGCGCCTGCGCGAAGCCGCACAGCGGCTGGGCACGTTGTTGAATTGAGGTGCAGCCGCCGGGCATGGCCCGGCGCTTCCGGGACTGCGCTCTGGTAGCGCCGGGCCATGCCCGGCGGATGTTCGGCGTCAGCGCTCTGCGGCCTGCTCTTCCAGGATCGGCTTGGCCAGCGCGAACGCGTGGTTGGCCGCGGGCACGCCACAGTAGATCGCGGCCTGCAGCAGCGCTTCCTTGATCTCCTCCGGCGTCACGCCGTTGTTGCGGGCGGCACGGATATGCAGCTTGAACTCCTCGTCGTGGCCCAGCGCCACCATCATCACGATGGTCAGCAGCGAGCGCGTATGCCGCGGCAGGCCCTCGCGCGTCCACACCGTGCCCCACGCCGTGCGCGTGATGAATTCCTGGAATTCGGTGGTGAACTCGGTGCGCGCCTGCAGCGAGCGTTCGACGTGTGCCTCACCCAGTACCTGGCGGCGCACCGCAAGGCCGGCTTCGTAGCGTTCCTGTTCGTCCATCGTGGTCTACCTGTTGTGCGGGATCAGTGCTGCGCCGAAAGATGCGCGGCCAGTGCGGAGGTGAACGCCTGCGGCGATTCCAGGTTGCAGATGTGGCGGCCCGGCACGGCGGCATGGTGGCCATGGGTCACGCCGTCGGCGATTGCCTGCAGCTCGGCCGGAGCGCACACCGGGTCGTCATCTCCGGCAATGGCCAGCAGCGGCACGCCAATGCGGCCCAGCGCATCACGGAAGTCGGCCGTGCCCACGGCGTTGCAGCAGCCGGCATAGCCAGCCACGCTGGTGGCGAGGAAGCGCTGCAGGATGTCTTCCACCTGGCTGGCATGGGTCTGCGCGAAAGCGGCGGTGAACCAGCGTTCGCGGGTGCCATCGACCAGCGGCAACAGGCCATCATGCTGGACCTGGGCGATGCGCGCCTGCCAGCCGTCCAGCGTGCCGATCTTCGCTGCGGTGGCAGCCACCGTGAGCGTGCGCAGGCGATTGCCAGCATGCACGCCCAGCCACTGCCCGGTCAGGCCACCGATCGACAGCCCGCAGAAATGGCTGCGCGCGATGCCGAGGTGGTCCCACAGGGCCAGCACATCAGCGCCCAGTTCGGCCACGCTGTACAGCCCTGGCGGCGTGCTGGACTGGCCATGGCCGCGACGGTCATAGCGCAGGATGCGGTACTGCGAGGCGAGTGCATCCACCTGCGGCTGCCACATGCCCAGGTCGGTACCCAGCGAATTGCAGAAGGTCAGCCACTGCCCGTCGGCGCGGCCCTCGGTCTGGTAGTGCAGGCGATGCTGCGGAAGGTCGAGGAATGGCATGCGTGCTCCAACGTTGAACGTAGGATCAGCCGCGCGCGAGCACGCGGTCGATCCAGGTATCGGCCATGCCGCGCCAGCTGTCTGCGGCGAACAGGGCATCCAGTTGTGCGGCGGAAAGCTGCGCGGTGACTTCGGGCATCTGCCCCAGCACCACGCGCAGGTGCTGCGATTGCGCAAGCGCCTGCCTGGCCGCTTGTTCCACCAAGGCATGTGCGGCCGGCTTGCCGATGCGCTCGCCCAGCGTGACCGCAACGGCTTCGGCGTAAAGCAGGCCGCCATGACTGTCCAGGTGCTGGCGCATGCGCTCTCGGTCCAGCTGCAGGCCCTGCACCACCACATCCACCTGGGCCAGGCTGCCCGCACACAGGCGCACGATCTCCGGCACGGTGTCCCATTCGGCGTGCCATTGGCCTGCTGCGCGCTCGTGCGGCTGCGGCATGGCAGTGAACAGCGTGGACAGCAGGCCCGGTACGCGCGTGGCGGCGGCAATGGCGGCCACGCAGCCCACCGGATTGCGCTTGTGCGGCATTGCCGAGGAACCGCCCTTGCCCTCGCCCGCGGGCTCGAAGGCTTCGGCCACCTCGGACTGCATCAGCAGCACGATGTCGGTGGCGATCTTGCCGAGACTGCAGGTCAGCAGTGCGAACACGCTGCCGAACTCGGCAATGCGGTCACGCGCGGTGTGCCAGGGCAATGCCGGCAGCGGCAACTGCAGCTCGGCAGCCAGGGCCTCGGCCACGTCCAGCCCGCGCGTCTGCAGCGAGGCCAGGGTGCCAGCGGCACCGCCGAACTGCAGCACCAGCGTGTCTGCGGCCAACGCATCCAGCCTGCGCTGGCTGCGCTGCAGGGCGTCGAGCCAACCGGCCGCCTTCAGGCCGAAGGTCACCGGCACGGCTTGTTGCAGCAGCGTGCGTCCGGGCAGCCCGGTGCCGCGCTCGGCCTCGGCCAGCCGCGCCAGCGCCATGCACAGCACGCGCAGGCGCGCCTGCACCTGGCTGACTGCCGCGCGCAGCTGCAGCACCGCGCCGGTATCGATGATGTCCTGGCTGGTGGCGCCCCAGTGCACCCAGCGCGCGGCCTCGGCATCGTTCGCCTTGACCTGCGCGGTGAGTGCCTTGACCAGTGGAATGGCCGGATTGCCAGCCAGTGCGGTGGCTGCCGACAGCGCCGGCAACGAATACAGATCGGCGCTGCAGGCCGCTTCGATCGGTGCAAGCGCAGCTGCGGGAATCACCCCGCACTGCACCTGCGCGCGCGCCAGAGCGCGTTCGACATCGAGCATCGCCTGCAGGCGTGCTTCATCGCGGAACACGGCGTCGACGGAGGGGTCGCCGAACAGACCGCCCAGCAGCGTTGGGAAGTGGCTCATTGGTGCAGTCCATCCTGGGTAATCACAGCTTACCCGCGCCCGCCGCACGCGGGTGTGGAGTGGCCGGAAGGCGCGTCGGGCGCGCCGCAATCAGTATGCGAAGAACACCGTCTCGTCCGGGCCCTGCATGCGCACGTCCCAGTGGTACAGGCCCTTGCCCTGCGCCTGTGCGACCAGGGTGTGGCGGCGTTCGGCCGGCACCAGCGCGAGGATGCCGTCCTCGGCGTTGCTGGCTTCGTCACTGAAGTAGATGCGTGCACGGGTGGCCTGCAGCAGGCCGCGCATGAACACCAGCACCACCAGGTGCGGCGCCTGCGGCTCGCCACGCAGGCCCGGCACGCGGCCCGGCTTGACGGTGGTGAAGGCGAAGCGGCCCTGGTCGTCGGTGGGCACGCGGCCCCAGCCGTCGAAGGCCGGGTCGTGGTCGTCACGGCGCGGGTCTTCGCCATGGGCATAGATGCCCTGCGCGTCGGCCTGCCAGATTTCCAGCACGGCATCGGACACCGGCACGCCATTGCCATCGAACACCTGGCCCTGCACTTCCACGCGCTCACCCTGCGCGGTGGCCGGGGCGATGTCGGTGCGGTACAGCGGTTCCAGGCCCAGGCGGTAGTACGGGCCCACGGTCTGCCATGGAGTGGATTGGAAACTCATGGTGTTACTCCCAGACGGTCATCTTGCGACCGCGCAGCACGATGTCGAAACGGTAGCCCAGCGCGAATTCGTTGGCGGTGTTTTCCCAATCGAACGAGGACACCATGCGCTCCCGCGCCTTGGCGTCGTCCACGCAGTTGTAGATCGGATCGAACGCCAGCAGCGGATCATTGGGGAAATACATCTGCGTGACCAGGCGCTGGCCGATGCCTTCGCCATGCAGCGAGAAGTGGATGTGTGCCGGGCGCCAGGCGTTGTAGTGATTGCGCCACGGGTACGCGCCCGGTTTGATGGTGGTGAAGCGGTAGCGGCCTTCGCTGTCGGTCAGCACCTGGCCGGTGCCCTTGAAGTTCGGATCCAGCGGCGCGTCGTGCTGGTCGCCCTTGTGCAGGTAACGGCCGGCGGCGTTGCACTGCCACACCTCCACCACGGTGTTGCGCACCGGGCGACCATTCTCGTCCAGCACACGGCCGCTGACGATGATGCGCTCGCCCTGCGGCTGGCCGGGGAAGCCGGCGGTCAGATCGGCGGCATGCTCACCGAGGGTGATGCGGTTGATGCTCGGGCCGGTCACTTCCGAGAGCGTCACCGGGATCGCGATCGGGTCGGTTCCCGGGCCGCGCAGCGCGGTGGAGGCGTAGGGCAGGTGGATGCGCGGCGGCTGGCTGCCGGGGTACGGCTTGCGGTAGCCGCGCAGTGGGGTGGGATCGCTCATGGCGTACTCCTGTTGGCGAGCGGCCCGGAAGCCGCAGCTGTCTTGAGATTACGGAATCAGGGGATGGTTCACACGCGCTCGATGGCCAGGGCCACGCCCTGCCCCACGCCGATGCACATCGTGGCCAGGCCACGGCGGCCAYCGCTGGCCTCCAGCTGGCGCAGCAGGGTCAGCGCCAGGCGCGCGCCGCTCATGCCCAGCGGGTGGCCCAGCGCGATGGCACCACCGTTGGGGTTCACGTGCGCGGCATCGTCGGCCAGGCCCAGCTGGCGCATGCAGGCCAGCCCCTGCGAGGCGAAGGCCTCGTTCAGTTCGATGGCATCGAAGTCGGCGATGGCCAGGCCCAGCCGTGCCATCAGCTTCTGGCTGGCCGGCACCGGGCCCATGCCCATGATCGCCGGCTCCACGCCGGCACTGGCAAAGCCGAGGATGCGCGCGCGCGGGGTCAGGCCCAGCGCCTGCACCTGCGCACCGGAGGCCAGCAGCAGCGCGGCGGCACCATCGTTGATGCCCGAGGCGTTGCCGGCGGTCACCGTGCCCGGCTGGCGGAACAGCGGCTTCAGCTTGGCCAGTGCTTCGGCGGTGGTATCGCCGCGCGGGTGTTCATCGCGCTCGACGGTCACGGTTTCGCCGCGTTTGCGGCCCGGTACGTCCACCGCCACGATCTCGCCGTCGAAGAAGCCGTGCGCCTGCGCGGCGGCCGTTCGCTGCTGGCTGCGCAGGGCGAACGCATCCTGGTCCTCGCGGCTGACGCCGTAGCGCTCAGCCACGTTCTCGGCGGTCTGGCCCATGGTCTCCACGCCGTGCAGTTCACGCAGGCGCGGGTTGATGAAACGCCAGCCCATGGTGGTGTCTTCGATCTGCTGGTCACGGGCAAACGGCGAGGTTGCCTTGCCCATCACGAACGGCGCGCGCGACATCGATTCGACGCCGCCGGCAATGGCCAGGCCGAGCTCGCCGGCAGCAATGCCACGGGCCACGGTGCCGATCGCATCCAGGCCCGAACCGCACAGGCGGTTGATCGTGCTGCCGGGCACGCTCACCGGCAGGCCGGCCAGCAGCAGGCTCATGCGSGCGACGTTGCGGTTGTCCTCRCCGGCCTGGTTGGCRCAGCCCAGGTAGACGTCCTCCACCAGCGCCGGGTCCAGCTGCGGGTGGCGCGCCAGCAGTGCCTTCAGCGGAATCGCGCCGAGGTCGTCGGCGCGCACACCGGACAACGCGCCGCCGTAGCGGCCGATCGGGGTGCGGATGCCATCGACGATATAGGTCTCGTGCAGCGGCATTTCAGACTCCCCCGGCCAGTGCCAACGGCAGGCCGGTCAGTTCACGCAGTTGATCGATGTCCACGCCCTCGACCATTTCCAGCACGGTCGCGCCGTCGGCGCCGAGGTCGAACACCGCCACATCGGTATACACGCGCGACACGCAGCGCAGGCCGGTCAGCGGATAGCTGCATTCGGCCACCAACTTGCTTTCACCCTGCTTGGTGAACAGGTCCATCATCACGAACACCTGCTTGGCCCCGATGGCCAGGTCCATTGCACCGCCCACGGCGGGAATCGCGTCGGAGGCGCCGGTGCTCCAGTTGGCCAGGTCACCGTGTGCCGAGACCTGGAAGGCGCCSAGCACGCAGATGTCGAGGTGGCCGCCACGCATCATCGCGAACGAATCGGCGTGGTGGAAATAGCAGCCACCGGTCAGCAGGGTAACCGGCTGCTTGCCGGCATTGATCAGGTCCGGGTCTTCCTGGCCGGGCGCCGGTGCCGGGCCCATGCCCAGCAGGCCGTTTTCCGACTGCAGCAGTATCTCCTTGTCCGCCGGCAGGAAGTTGGCCACCGTGGTCGGCAGGCCGATGCCCAGGTTGACGTAGGCCCCTTCGGGAATATCGCGCGCCACGCGCGCGGCCATCTGTTCGCGGCTGAGCTTGTTCATGCCTGCACTCCTTCTACGACCACCGGCACCACGCGCTGCACGAAGATGCCGGGGGTCACCACGGCCTCCGGGTCCAGTTCGCCCAGCGGCACCACCTCACGCACCTGCACGATGGTGCAACGTGCGGCCATCGCCATCAGCGGGCCGAAGTTGCGTGCAGTCCGGCGATACACCAGGTTGCCCCAGCGATCGCCGCGCTCGGCCTTGATCAGCGCGAAATCGGCATGCAGCGGGTACTCGAGCACGTAGTGGCGACCGTCGATCTCGCGCGTTTCCTTTCCCTGGGCCAGCTCCGTGCCATAGCCGGTGGGCGTGAAGACCGCGCCCAGCCCGGAACCTGCCGCATGGATGCGCGCGGCCAGGTTGCCCTGCGGCACCAGCTCCAGTTCGATCTCGCCGGCGCGGTAGGCCGCGTCGAAGTGCTGCGAATCGGCCTGGCGCGGGAAGGAGCAGACGATGCGGCGAACGCGCTTGTGCTTGATCAGCGCAGCCAGGCCGGTATCGCCGTTGCCTGCATTGTTGTTGATGATGGTCAGCTCGCGCGCACCCTGTGCAATGAGCGCATCGATCAGCTCGTCGGGCATGCCGGCAGTGCCAAAGCCGCCGATCATCACGGTCGCGCCATCATGGATATCGGCCACCGCTGCTTCCACGCTGGCTACGCTCTTGTCGATCACTGCATTGCTCCTTGCCCTGCCTRCCGGCGGTCATCACCGCCACGCTGCAGGGCCACTGCGAAGGGAAAACACGACCCGGACATGGTCGCCATGGCACGCCGCCCGGTCAATGCGATATTCGGCCATTCGATTCGATAATCGCACATTGAGTGATGTGCTCCGGCCATCGGTTCAACGCCGGTTCTGACCCACGCCCACGCGCAGGCCGAGGCACGCCCATGCCGCCAGCAGCAGCGGCGCAGCGCACAGCACGTACAACGAGGACGGCTGCCAGCCACCATCGACCAGAACACCCACCGTGAGTGGCGAGAGGATCGCACCGACCCGGCCGATGCCGATGGCCCAGCCCAGGCCGGTGGTCCGCACTTCGGCGGCGAACACCACCGGCGCGGCCGCATACAGGCCGGCCATCGCTGCGAACAGTGCCGCACCGATCACGAAGGCCAGCGGGAAGGCCACGCCCAGCTGCGTGCTGAAGGCCGCAAAGCCCAGCATCGAGACCATCGCCAGCAGCAGCGCGCCGGCCGTCAGCCTGGACAGCGACCAGCGCGAGGCCAGCCAGCCGAACAGGCTGCCGCCAACGATGCCGCCCAGGTTCAACAGCACGCCACCGGTGATGCCCTGCTGCGCCGACACGCCGGCCGAGACCAGCAGCTTCGGCGTCCAGCTCAGCACGAAATAAAACGCGAACATGTGCAGGAAGAACGCCAGCGCGATCAGCAGCGCGACGCGGCGCAGGTCACCCACGAACAGCGCGGCATAACCCTGGCGCTGGCCGTCGCGCACCGGCGCTGGCGGCAGCGCCTGCAGCTCTGGCATGCGCATGCGCGAGAGCAGCGCGTTCAAGCGTGGCAAGGCATTGGCCGGGCGACGCGCGACCAGGAAATCCAGCGATTCGGGCAGGCATTTGAGCACCAGCGGAATGCACAGCAGCGATGCGGCTGCGCCGACCAGGAACACGCTGTGCCAGGCCCAGTGYTCCAGCATCCACGCAGCCAGCAGACCGCCAGCGGTCGCACCGATCGGGTAGCCGGTGGCCTGCAGCGCGACTGCGGTGCTGCGCCACTTGGCGTTGGCGTACTCGGCGGTGATCACCCCCACACCGGCCAGCATGCCGCCGATGCCGATGCCGGTGTACACGCGCAGCGCACCCAGCTGCCAGGCGTCGGCGGCCAGCGCGGACAGCGCCATGCCACTGGTGAGGATCAGCAGGCAGCAGACGATCATCGGCCGCCGCCCCCAGCGGTCGGCCAGCGGTGCCAGCAGGAACGAACCCAGCGCCATGCCGACCAGCCCGGCACTGAGCATCAGCCCCAGTACCTTGCCCGACAGCGCCCAGTCCGCCGAAACATGCGGCGCGGTGAAGGCCATGACCATCACATCGAAGCCATCAAGCATGTTCAACAGCACGCAGATGGCGATGGCGGTCCACTGGAAGGGACTCATCCGTTCAAGGACAAGCGACGGTGCGGCGGCGGAGGCGTGGCTCATGGTGCGGTTTCCTGCAACAGCGTGGTGCGGTGGAACGTCCGGCGGGGAAGGTCTCAGTGACCGGCCTGGCTGGATGCATGGATGACCTGCAGGACGTCCTGGAGGCGCTCAACCTCGACCTGGCCTGGCGCCGACGGGGTGCCGATCATGCCGAAGGTCAGGGCCTGGCCGAAGGTTTCGCCGGCCAGGCGCGAAACCACGCCGGTGCCGCCCATCGACATGGTCAGCAGCGGCTTGTCGCTCTGCTGGCGCACCTGCCAGGTGGCATCGAGCAAGGCCAGCACATCGCCAGCGTCGCGCGGCATCACCGCGATCTTCAGCACGTCCGCGCCAAGGGCCTGCTGCTTGAGCAGGCGTGCGACGATTTCCTCGCGCGGTGGCGTGGCGTGGAAGTCATGGCTGGACATCACCACTTTCACGCCAGCCTTGTGGGCCTGCGCCACCAGCGCCTGCACCACCTTCGGATCGCGGAACATCTCCACGTCGATCAGCTGGGCGACACCACCGCGCAGCAGCGCGGCGTAGAGCTTGCCGTAGTCGGCATCGCTGATCGGCTTGGCGCCCCCTTCGGCCTTCGTGCGGAAGGTCACGATGGCCGGCTTGCCCCCAAGCGTGGCCTGGATGCGCTTGCCCAGCGCGACCAGCGCCTTGCCATCGGTKGCGATGTCCAGGTAGTCGATGCGCCACTCGGCGATGTCGGTGGATCTGCTGGCGGCGATGGCCGCGGCCTGCTGCAGAGCGACATCCGCGGTGGCACCGGTAATCGGTACGATGGTGCGCGGGCTGCCCTCGCCGATGCGTAGTTGGCCGACCTGCAGCACCGCCGGTGGCGGCGCGGCCAGGGCCAGCAAGGGGGAGGAGGCGAGCACGCCGGCGAGGACAACGGAAGCGAGCGGAGTTTTCATCGCAGTCACCACAGCATGGAAGTAGCGCGCGGCCATCAGAAGGTCACCTTGGCCTGGACACCCACGGCCCAGGCGTTGTCGGTACCGCTGTAATTGAACGTGCCCGGGTTGACGATGTACTGCACGTCCGGGCGGATCATCAGCCAAGGGTTCACCTGGAAGCTGTAGGACAGCTCGAACAACTCCTCGGCCTGGCTGAGGTTGTACAGCGGCGAATCGGTGGGCACGCCCCCGGCGGCCAACGTGGCGCGCCGCGCATCGACCAGGCGGTCGTTGATGTCAGCGCCGACGTAGCCCAGCGCGATGCTGTCCTGCGCACGCGCGCCGATGCCCTGGTAGACGCCGCCCAGCGCGTACCAGCGCTTGATCTGCGCGGTATCGGTGTCGGACACCATGTACTGCGCGAAGGCGGTCAGGCCGCGGCTCGGGTCGGCCGATTCCTGGGTCAGGCGCTGTTCGGCCAGCACGTAGGCGCCGTGCCGGCCGGTGGTCGGCGAGGTATCGAGGCCGCGCTTGTCCACGCGCGACGTGTCGTAGTAGCCACCGAACTTGTAGACGCCGGCGTAGCGGCTGCCCTTGGCCGGCGTCCAGGTCACCTCCACTGGAAACAGCGAGCCGGTGGTGCCCGAAACGAACGGACGGAACGCGTTGCGTTCGATGTTGCCGCCCAGGTTCGGGTTGACCTGGAACCAGCCCGTGCGCACGTTCACCGCCGGGCTGATCTGCTGGGCGAACTCACCGCCCCAGCGTGCCATCGGATAGTTGTACCAGCCGCTGTTGCCGGACATCGCCAGCGGGTGGGCGCAGAATGCGGCGTTGACGAAGTGGGTCAGCAGGCTGTGCAGGCCGAACTGGTTGCCCATCGCGTAGTACCCCAGCTTGTAGTACGACCGGCCCGCATTGAAGGTCTGGTCGTAGCTCAGCTCGGTCAGCCGCGTGTACTGGCCGCCATACGCCTCCTGGATCGGGAAGCGGTTGCCGACGAAGTCCACCGAGGTGCTGCGGCCACGACGATCGTTGAGGGTGAAGTGGAACGCACCGCCGTCCCAGCCGGCCAGCGTGCCCATGTCCAGGTCCACGCCCACCCGCACCTGCTGCGCATAGCGCGCGCCGGTTTCGCCGTAGCCACCATCGACCACGCCCATGGCCTCGCCCACGTAGTCGCCGCGGAAGGCAACGCCGCGCTCGAACAGATCGGTGCGGCTACCGCCCCAGTCGCCGGTAAGCGTCTTGCCTTCGTAGCGGTTGCTGGACTGCGCGCTGGCCACGGCTGGCAGCAGCAGGGCGGCCAGCAGGCCCAGGGAAACAGGTTTCGCAGGATTCATGATCGCGGTCTCGTGGAGGTGATCAGCGCAGCGACAGCGGCGCACTCAGCGGGGAGGTGGCGCCCTGCGCCGAGGTAACCGTGGCGGTCAGGCTGCCGGCAGCGGCAGCGTCGGTCCCTGCACCGAGCGGGAAGGTGAAGCTGCCCTGCCCCTGCGCGTCGGTACGTGCTTCCACACTGCCCAGCACCCACTCGGCCTCGCTGCCGGTGGCGGCGCGGTTGCCGAACACTTCCACCTGGTAGCGGGTATCAGGCACGCCCTGGAAACGACCGGTCAGCAGGCGCTGCGCACCCTTGCCCTGCACTGCGGTCAGCTGCGGTGCGGCCTGGCCGAGGTTCGGCAGTGGCTGGCAGCCAGCCTGGCCGGCAGCGGTGCAGATGCGCGCACGCTTGGACGCATCGTTGTCCACGCCACGGCCACGGGAGCCGACGAAGCTGGCGTGCTCCAGGCCCGGCACACCGAACACGATGGCGCCACGCGGCTGGCCCTTGACGCAGGCGCCGCCGGCTTCGCAGCGCTCGATCAGCAGGCCGTTGCCGTAGATGCGGTTGCCGGTGAAGCGGTTCGGCGCGCTGACCGGCTGCGGGCGCACGCCGATGCCCATGCCATTGCCGGTGATGGTGTTGCTGTCGACCACGTTGCCGCTGCCGGTGATGCTCAGGCCCAGCGAATTGCCGGTGAAGGTGTTKGCYGCGATGTAGTTGCGGTTGCCCCAGTTGATCTGCAGGCCRTCGGARTARTCGACGAAGCGGTTGTGGACCACGCTGTTGTCGTTGCCCCACAGGATCTCGATGCCCTGCGAGGGTTCCGGGTTGGCCCTGGTGGATTGGAACAGGTTGTCGGCCACCAGGTTCCAGGCCGCGCCGCGGGTCAACTCCAGGCCGTCGCCGTTATCGAGGAATACGTTGCGCACGATGCGGTTGTGCACGGTGGTGGCGGCGGTGGACTGGCCCTTGCCGTCATCACCGGTGAGCATGATGCCGGCACCGCCCTTGTTGGCGACGATGCGGTTGTCATGGATCTCGTTGTGGCTGGAGCGGTTGACCAGCACGCCGATGCAGAAATTGCGGATCTCCAGGCCGGCCAGCTCCACGCCCTGGGTATCGCGCAGGACCAGGCCCGGCAGCGTGGTGGTGCGCACGTTGGTGCCGGACTGGCCCGGCTCGGCGCCTGGGCAGGCATCGGTACCGGTGCCGGTCACGTAGGCCGAGCCATCGATGGCGACGTACTGGCCATCGCGTTCCCAGGACGTGCCGATGATCTGCACCGGTCCCTTGATCTCCGGCAGCGGCGTGGCCGGCGTGATGACGTAAGGCGCAGCGCCAACGGCCGCGATCTCGATGCGGTAGCGACCCGGCGCCGCATTGGCAGTGGTGATCGCCCAGCGCAGCGAGCCGGCGTTGGCGTCGTCGGCGTAGCGGTCCACGCGCAGCACCTGCAGTGCTTCGCGCGGCGGTTCGGCCTGGTAGGCCAGCGCCAGCGACGGCAGCACGGCAAGCAGGGACAGGGAAACAATGGACAGACGACGGCGCATGCGATCACTCCGCGCAGAGGAAGGAAAATCCGGCGGCCTTCCCCCTGCACCTGGCATCAGCACCGGACCGGCTGCTGCCCTCGCCCCGCCAGGGGTGGATCGCTTGGACTGCTATGAAACTGCGGAAATGAAAGTAGGTTTATCGCACCGCACCATTCAAGTGCGGTAATCGACTGCGTGTGCGAATATCGCACTGAATGGGTACTACCATCGTTGTAGGCGAGGTGTTTGCAGGGCTTGCAGCCCTGCACCTGCCTGGAGCCAGAGCAACGTCGAGGTCAAGGGAGGCTCTGGTTTTCTGCTGGCTGGGCGGGGCGGTGCGGGTGGGCAGGACACGCCGTCAACCCATCCTTGGGGGCTCGTAGGCGCCATCCATGGCGCCTGCGGTCCTGCCCACCCACACCGCTCCACCCCTCGACAATTTCCGGATGACGGCTGGTCCATCCACGCTTCGCGTGGATCACATCTGGTTGAAATCGAATATTTCGAATTGAAATCAAAAGCATCCGCGCATGGCGTGGCTCTACTGGCCACCAGGGGTTTACGGTGTCCCCGCAAACCCACAGTGCCCGGCCATCCCACAGGATCCCCGCTGTGGCTGTTGCTCCGGCCTCGGCGGGTGCAGGGCGCAGCCCTGCAAAAGAAAACCCTACGAACTGCAGGACAGCATCGAACAGCCTGCGCGGTCGTCAGCCCACGCCGGCCGCTTGCCGGCGTAATGCTCCAGCCCCGGGCGTTCGGTGTACGGATCACGCAGTACGTCCTGCAGCGCATGCACACCGCCCAGGTCRCCCTGCTCGGCGCGGTCGATCGCTTCCTGTGCCAGCCAGTTGCGCAGCACATACAGTGGATTGGCCGCGCCCATCTTCGCGACACGCTCGGCTGCCGGCAGCGAATCGGCACACAGCCGCGCCGCGTACTCCTGCAACCACTGCTGCAGAGGTTCCTGCACCGCGTGCTGGCGCTCGGCGTCGTAGAAGACTTCGGCCAATACGCTTGCATCGGGTGCGTTGGCATCGATGCGCATCAACGCACGCCATGCCAGGGTCATGTCCATGCCGCCGTCCTGCATCAGCTGCTGCCAGCGCTGGTAAAGCTGCAGATCGGCATCGTCGGCCGCGGCCAGCCCCAGCTTGGCCGCAACATCGCGGCGGGTGCAGGCGACAAAGGTCGCCTGGTAAGCGGCCAGCCCTGCCTGCAGCGGCTGCACGTCGGCGAACAACGGCGACAGCGCCTGCGCAAGCCGGTTGAGATTCCAGTACGCCACCTGCGGCTGGGTGCCGAAACGATAGCGGCGTCCCTGCGCATCGGTGGTGTTCGGGGTCCAGTCCGGGTCGAAGTCTTCGACCCAGCCATAGGGGCCATAGTCCAGCGTCACGCCGAGCACGGAAAGGTTGTCGGTGTTCATCACCCCATGCACGAAGCCCACGCGCATCCAGTGCGCGATCATCTCTGCGGTGCGCACGGCGATCTGTGCGAACCAGTCGCCATACAGCGCTTCGCCCTGCCCCGTCAGTTCCGGGAAATCGCGGGCGATGCACGCCTCGACCAGTTGCTTCAGCAGTGCGGTCTCGCCACGTGAAGCAGGCAGTTCAAACGAACCAAAGCGCAGGAACGAGGGCGATACCCGGCAGACGATCGCGCCGGGCTCCGCACGCGGATGACCGTCGTAGAACATGTCGCGCACCACGTCTTCGCCGGTGCCGACCAGCGACAGGGCGCGCGTGGTCGGCACACCCAGGTGATGCATGCCCTCGCTGCACAGGAATTCACGGATCGACGAGCGCAGCACCGCACGGCCGTCGGCGCCGCGCGAATACGGCGTCGGCCCGGCACCCTTCAGCTGAAGCTCCCAGTGCCGGCCATCGGGGGCGATCACCTCGCCCAGCGAGATGGCGCGGCCATCACCGAGCTGACCGGCCCAATGGCCGAACTGATGGCCCCCATAGTTGGCCGCCCACGGCTGCATGCCCGCGTACAACGCGTTGCCGCCGAACACCTCGGCGAAGCCTTCGTCATCGACCTGCGCAGGATCGAACCCCAGCATCCCGGCAACCTCCGGCGACCACGCCAGCAGCACCGGCGCTGCGACAGGCGTCGGCATTACCGACGACCAGGCCGCACCCAGCACTTCGCGCCGGCGCGGACCGGACTCGGGATCGCCCGGCAGCAGATTCAGCAGGCGGTTGTCGAACTGGGGGGCAGTGGTATCCATGGGCAAAGCATGGGGGCGGCGACGGCCATCCTCAATCGCCGCGCAAGGCCTGCAATGCCCCGCCGTGCGCCTCGGCGCGCCGGTAGGCCGGACGCTCACCGATGCGCTTGAGGAAGCCACGCAACGCCGGCTTGTCGTCCAGCCCGCCGCCGCGTGCGGCCGCCGCCTGGATCGGGAAGCTCATCTGGATGTCCGCAGCGGTGAAGCGTTCGCCTGCAAACCACGGGCTTTCGGCCAGGCGCCGTTCCATCCAGTCCAGATGCAGGCGTCGCTGCGGGCCGATGAAACCGCGCTCGGCCTTGTCGGCGATGCTGCGGGCGATCGGCCGCGCGAAGAATGGCATCGGCGCGCTGCGGATGCGGCTGATCACCAGGGTCAGCAGCATCGGCGGCATGGCCGAACCTTCGGCATAGTGCAGCCAGTAGCGGTAATCGATGCGCTCTTTGCCTTCGGCCGGTACCGGCGACGGCGACAGCTGGCGATGCACGTCGTAGCGGTCAACCAGGTAGTCGAGGATGGCGCCGGATTCGGCCAGGATGAGGTCGCCATCCTGCAGCACCGGCGCCTTGCCCAGCGGATGCACCTGGCGCAGTTCCGGCGGCGCCAGCAGGGTCTTCGGGTCGCGCGGGTAGCGGCGCAGTTCGTAGTCCAGCCCCAGCTCTTCCAGCATCCACAGCACGCGAAGCGAACGGGAATTTTCCAGATGATGGACGATGCGCATGGGCGGCTTCCGCAGAAAGGTGCCCGATGGTAGCGCGGCCTGGTGCATGCAGGTGTCTGCTACCCTGCCCGGCCGAGGAAGGCCTGCCAGCATGGACACCCCGCCGTTCGATGCACTGCTTGGTTACCTCGGGCAATCCGAGGACCACAACTGGACGCAGTACATCTGCGAGCACGTTGCCAAGGGCGTCCTGCGCAGATTCGAAGCGCACGATTGGCAGCGCCTGCAGAAGATGATCGCAGCGCAACCCGCGTTCTGGCAGCAACGCTGCACCGACGCGCTGGGTGAATGCATGAGGCCCGAAGCCTTGCCGCTGCTGTTCAGTCAGCTCCATTCCAGCGATGACGACAGCCGGATACTGGCGGCCTACCACCTGCAATGGATGGAAGTGCCGGTGGGTCCTGAGGTGGTTGATGTCCTGCGCGAGATCCTGTCGCGCATTCCGGCAGCCGAACGCGCCGAGTACCAGGAAATAACCCAGCTGCTGGAGCGGGCGCTGGCTGCGGGTTGAACCCGTCGTGCGACGCAAACGAAAAACGCCGGGAGCTTTCGCTCCCGGCGTTCTGGCTACCAAACGGTAGCAGACGGATTAGACCGCCTGCACCTGGTCAGCCTGCATACCCTTCTGGCCCTGGACGGCGACGAAGGTAACCTTCTGGCCTTCCTGCAGGGTCTTGAAGCCGGTGCCCTGGATCGCGCGGAAATGCACGAACAGGTCCGGGCCGCTTTCCGGGGTGATGAAGCCGAAGCCCTTGGCGTCGTTGAACCACTTGACAGTGCCGGTCTGACGATCAGACATATTTACTAACTCCTGAAACACATGTTGAAAAAAATCGCAGCCACCGGGTATCGGGGCCGAGACTGAGTTGCAGGCGTTGGTAAAGCGGATCGATGAGCGGATCGTGAGATCAACTGCACCAGGCCACGATTCACGGTGACCCTAGCAAACACAGTGGGCCAGACGATACGCGTGTTTTGAGCAAAAAGCGATAGCCATGATATTCAGCGTCAAACGGCCCGCCCCTAGACAGGGCAAGGGGTTGCACCAGATCGAGGCTAAACCCGGGTCCCCATTCAGGTTTTTCCTACCCTACACTGGGTAAATGAC
>NZ_JBFTOJ010000045.1:0-36090 GCF_056397905.1 Stenotrophomonas sp. 05L414_2 | reverse complement strand
ACCTTTCACTGTCAACCCCAAAAAGACAACCATACTGGACAGCATGGACCTCTCATTCATCTTGTATCTGCTAGCGGTCATTTTTGTCCTCATCGGCATCGCCGGTATCGTCCTGCCGGCCCTGCCGGGCATCCCGCTGGTCTTCATCGGGCTGGTGCTGGGGGCCTGGGCAGACGGCTTCGTCCACGTCGGCTGGCCCACCCTGCTGATCCTCGGCGTGCTGACCGCGCTGTCGCTGCTGGTCGACGTGCTGGCGACCGTGGTTGGCGCCAAGCGCGTGGGCGCCAGCCGCAAAGCGCTCTGGGGCACCTTCATCGGCAGCATCGTCGGCCTGTTCTTCATGCCGATCGGATTGTTCGCCGGGCCGTTGCTGGGCGCGCTGCTGGGCGAGTACTGGCATACCCGCGAGCTCGGCCGCTCGACCAAGGTCGGGCTGGCCACGTGGCTGGGCATCCTGCTGGGCCTGGCGCTGAAGCTGGCGCTGGTGATCGCGATGCTGGGCCTGTTCGCCTTCGCCTGGTTCCTGTGAGGCATGCTTCCTTCACGCAGCGCGCACGCACACGCCGGGCATAAACCCGTGGGGCTGGCCGTTACCGGATGCAGCCGCCACACTGTCCCTCTTTCCGCATTCATTCCGAAGGGCCTGCTGCAATGACCCTCTCTCCGTTGTTTCCCCGTCTTGCACCGCTGGCGTTGGCCCTGGCCAGCGCGCCACTGGCAGCGCAGGAATTCGCGCCCAGCGCCGAGGCCTCGCCGGCCGCCTGCGCAGCCATCACGACCGATGCTGCCCGTCTGGCCTGCTACGACCGCCAGTTCGGGCGCACGCCTCAGGCCACCGCCGAAGCTGATGCGGCCGCCGAAGCCGCCGCACAGGCACGTCGCGAGCAGCGCGACACCACGCGGGTGAGCCAGGGCGAGGAGAAGCTGCGCGAGCGTGTCAGCGATCTGTTCCGGTCCGAAGCGCCGGACAGCGCACTTGCCAATGCCGGCCGCGGTTCGCTGCTGGACAGCCGCTGGGAACTGGCCGAGGACTCCAAGCTGGGCCCGTTCCAGCTGCGCGCGTACAAGCCTGTCTACCTGCTGCCGGCATTCTGGACCAGCGACCGCAACACCATGCCGCACTCGCCGAACCCGGCCAACAGCGTGACCACCCCGCAGGTGCTGGACAGCGCTGAGCTGAAGTTCCAGATCAGCTTCAAGACCAAGATCGCCGAGAACCTGTTCGGCGACAACGGCGATATCTGGGCGGGCTATACCCAGAGTTCGCGCTGGCAGGCCTACAACGGCGAGGACTCGCGCCCGTTCCGCGAGACCAACTACGAGCCGGAAGTGATGATGGTGTTCCGCAACGGCTACTCGATCGGTGGCTGGCGTGGGCGGATGACCGGCATCAGCCTCAACCACCAGTCCAACGSCCGTGCCGATCCGCTGTCGCGCAGCTGGAACCGGGTGATCCTCAACGTCGGCCTCGACCGCGAGAACTGGGCACTGGTGCTGCGCCCCTGGTACCGCATTCCCGAGACCCGCAGCGACGACAACAACCCGGACATCGAGGACTACATGGGCCGCGGCGACGCGACCCTGACCTGGAACCACAAGGGTCACGAGGTCTCGTTGATGGCACGTCATTCGCTGCGCACCGGTGACCGCTCGCACGGCGCGCTGCAGCTGGACTACGGCTTCCCGATCAGCAACCTGCTGCGTGGCCATGTGCAGATCTTCGACGGCTATGGCGAGAGCCTGATCGATTACAACCACAAGGCGACCTACGTCGGCGTGGGCGTGTCCCTGCTGGAGTGGTTCTGATGGATGTGACGATCTGGCACAACCCCGCGTGCAGCAACTCGCGCGGGGCGCTCCAGCTGATCCGCGACGCCGGTTTCGAGCCGGTGGTGATCGACTATCTCGGCAGCCCGCCCGACGTGGCCACGCTGCGCCAGGTACTGGCCGAATCCGGCCTGGCCGCGACCGGGCTGGTGCGCAGCAAGGAACCCGAGTTTGCCGCACTGGGTCTGCAGGGAAGCGATGACGACGCCCTGCTGGCCGCGATGGCCACCCACCCACGGCTGATCAACCGCCCGGTGGTACGCACCGCGAAGGGTACCCGCCTGTGCCGCCCCCCGGAAACGGTGCTGGAGATCCTGTAACCCGCCCCGCTTTGGTAGAGCCGAGCCATGCTCGGCTCTACAGAACGGGTTACCGCCAGTCGGTGATGCCTTCGCGGCGATAGACCTCGGCGAACGCCGGGCGCGCCTTCAGGCGATCCGCATACGCCTTCAATACCGGCCAGTGGTCGCTGGGGGTGGGCATGTTGCGTGACCAGCGCATCAACATCACCAGCATGAAATCGACCACGCCCGGCGCATCGCCGAGCAGGTAGGGACCGCCGTCCTGCAGGTGTGCGGCAACGTGCTGCCACGCTGCCTCCAGCTGCTGCCGTGCCATCGTACGCACGGCCTCGATGCACTCGCCACCCGCTGCTTCATGCGGATAGAACCAGGCGCGGTAGGCCGGCTGCACGGTGTTGGCGCACCAGAACATCCAGCGATAGGCCTCGCCGCGTGCCGGCGTGCCGACGACAGGCAACAACCCTGCCTGCGGATGACGGTCTGCCAGATACAGCGCGATCGCGGCCGCCTCGGTCAGTACATGGCCGTCGATCAACAGGGTCGGCACCCTGCCCGCCGGATTGAGCGCCAGGTAGCCAGCTGATTTGTGCTCGCGCGTTTCGAAATCGAGCAGCACCAGTTCGTGCTCGATGCCGAGCTCGATCAGCAGCCAATGCACCACCAGCGAGGCGGTGCTGGTGGAACCATACAAGGTGGTGCGCATAGGACCTGTCCTGGGCGGGGAACGGCTGATTATGCGCGCTGTCCCCGGCGTGGTCAGCCGCAGGTGCTCATGCAGGTATCACGACGCTCGCCGCAGCCCATCATCGGTGCGCGCAGCGTGCAGTCGTGCGCCTTCAACTCGCAGGAACGGCGCAGTTCCGGATGCTCGATGTCCTTGCAGCGCTGGTCCGGCGTCGGTGCCACCTGCTGCTCGCAGCTGGACTGGCGGCTGCCGATCCCCTGGCCTTCGGCCATGCAGCTGCGATAGCTGGCCTGGCACTGCATCTGGCACTGGGCACCGGCGCTGAAGCCGCCCCCACCGCCATACGACGAAGATGACGTACTGCAGCCGGCCATGACCAGCAGGGTGACAAGGGAAAGGCTACGCAACAGGTTCACAGGACGCTCCTTGTTCAATAGACCGGAAGACTGCCAGAAGAACGGGTTTCGCTCACCGATCCGCCGCAGTCGAGTACACACTGCGCCCGGGTCGCATCACRGGCGCGCGTGTTGGCTGCGGTGGCGCAGTATGCGCCGGCGCCACGTGCGCCCTCGCAACGATGCCGCATCTTCTCGTCAGCGATGTCACTGCATCTGTCGATGACGCGCTCCTTGTCCGACTGACAGCTCTGCTGCGCCATCTCGGCCATCGAACGTGCCTGATCCGCGCACTGCATGTGCCGCTGCGTACACCCCGCTGCACACACGCGGCCGGCCTCGCTGGTGGGTTGCTTGACGTAATACTGCGGCGCGCAGCCCACCATCAAGGCAAGGGCGGCTGCGGCGAAAACATTGCGTATTCCTTGACGCACAAACAGCTTCCCTTGCCTGGCAACGCGCACACCCTAGCAAAGCCGCACGGTTGCAGTCGTTAAACGGAGAACGGCGCCACCCGGGCGCCGTTCTGCAATCGGACGGGCGTGGTCGACGCCGCGCCGATCACTCCACCACGACAGGAATCTTGCCGATGCGGGCCTGCCACTCGCGCGGGCCGGTCTTGTGCACCGACTCGCCGGTGGAATCGACGGCCACGGTCACCGGCATGTCTTCCACGGTGAACTCGTAGATCGCTTCCATGCCCAGGTCCGCAAAGCCGACGACCTTGGCCGCCTTGATCGCCTTGGACACCAGATAGGCCGAACCACCGACGGCCATCAGGTAGGCCGACTTGTGCTTCTTGATGGCCTCGATCGCGGCCGGACCGCGCTCGGCCTTGCCGACCATGCCCAGCAGGCCGGTCTGTGCCAGCACCTGCTCGGTGAACTTGTCCATGCGGGTGGCGGTGGTCGGACCGGCCGGGCCTACCACTTCGTCGCGCACCGGATCGACCGGGCCGACGTAGTAGATGAAGCGCCCCTTCAGATCGACCGGCAGTTCCTCGCCCTTGTTGAGCATGTCGACCATGCGCTTGTGCGCGGCGTCACGGCCGGTCAGCAGCTTGCCGTTGAGCAGCAGGGTCTGGCCCGGCTTCCAGCTGGCCACGTCTTCCGGGGTGATCGTGTCCAGGTCCACGCGGGTGCCCTTGGACGCGTCGTAGGTCAGCTTCGGCCAGTCTTCCAGCGACGGCGGGTCCAGCATCACCGGGCCGCTGCCATCCAGGGTGAAGTGCGCATGGCGGGTGGCGGCGCAGTTCGGGATCATCGCCACCGGCAGGTTGGCCGCGTGGGTCGGGTAGTCGTTGATCTTGATGTCGAGCACGGTGGTCAGGCCACCCAGGCCCTGCGCACCGATACCCAGTGCGTTGACCTTCTCGTACAGCTCCAGACGCAGTTCCTCGATGCGGTTGGACGCACCACGGGCCTGCAGCTCGGTGATGTCGATCGGCTCCATCAGCGCTTCCTTGGCCAGCAGCATCGCCTTCTCGGCAGTGCCGCCGATGCCGATGCCGAGCATGCCCGGCGGGCACCAGCCCGCGCCCATGGTCGGCACGGTCTTCAGCACCCAGTCGACGATCGAGTCGGACGGGTTGAGCATGGCGAACTTGGTCTTGGCTTCCGAGCCACCGCCCTTGGCGGCAACGATCACCTCCACGGTGTTGCCCGGCACCACCTTGACGTTGACCACGCCCGGGGTGTTGTCCTTGGTATTGATGCGCTTGCCGGCCGGATCGGCCAGCACCGAAGCGCGCAGCTTGTTGTCCGGGTACAGGTAGGCGCGGCGGATGCCTTCGTTGGCCATGTCCTCCACGCCCATGGTGGCGTCATCCCAGCGCACGTCCATGCCGATTTCCAGGAACACGGTGACGATGCCGGTGTCCTGGCAGATCGGCCGATGGCCTTCGGCGCACATCCGCGAGTTGATCAGGATCTGCGCGATCGCCTCCTTCGCTGCCGGCGACTCCTCGCGCTCATAGGCGGCGGCAAGGTTCTTGATGTAGTCGACCGGGTGGTAGTACGAGATGTACTGCAGCGCGTCGGCGACGGACTGGATGAGGTCTTCCTGCTTGATCGATGTCACGGATTGCTCGCTTGCTGAAGGCTGGCGGGGGTAATCCGCCCATTTTACCCCCTCCCTCGACCGTGGGGTGGTGGTGCCGGCCGCTGGCCGGCAAGATCCGACCCTGCCCTCTGTCACGCTGCGCCCCGCTGGCGCGTCCTTGCCCACATGAACGCCGAAACCGCCTTCCAGACCCACCGCCCACGCCTGATGGCGCTGGCCTACCGCCTTCTTGGCAGCCGCAGCGACGCCGAGGACGTGGTCCAGGACGCCTGGCTGCGCTGGGCCGGCAGCGATTCGGCCGCCATCGTCGACCCCGAGGCCTGGCTGGTGACCACCACCACCCGGCTGGGGCTGGACCGGCTGCGGGCAGCCAAGCGTGAACGCACCCACTATGTCGGGCCGTGGCTGGCCGAACCGCTGGCGATCACCCTCGAACCCGACCCGGCGCCCGGCCCCGCGCAGCTGCACGCGCTGGCCGACGACGTCTCCGTGGCCTTCCTGACCCTGCTCGAACAGCTCGGACCGGAGGAGCGCGCCGCCTTCCTGCTGAAGGAAGCCTTCGACCACGACTACCGCGAGATTGCCGAGCTGATCGGCCACAGCGAGGCCAATTGCCGCCAGCTGGTGCACCGGGCGCGGCAGCGCCTGCAGTCTGGGCGGCCGCGCTTCAATGCCGATGCCAGCCAGCACCGGCAGCTGCTGGCGCGTTTCATGGACGCTTCCCAGCGTGGCGACAGCGAGGCCATCCAGGCGCTGCTGCATGCCAACGCACTGCTGGTTTCCGATGGCGGTGGCGTGGTCACCGCAGCGGTGCGACCACTGCGGGGTGCCGAGCGTATCGGCCGCCTGTACTGGGCCATCGCCCGTCGCGGCGCGGCGCATCCGGCACAGCTCGGCTACGTCAATGGCGAACCGGCGATCCTGCGTTTCGAAGGCGACCACCTGCACTCGATCACCACCATCGAGGTGGTCGATGGCCGCATCGCCAATCTCTACAGCGTGCTCAATCCAGAAAAACTGCCTGCGGTTGTCACGCGCCGCGATACCCCGGCGTCCTTGTAGTGAAAGGCGGCCACCGTGGCCGCCGTGGAGCCGAAAATGTCCGACCACGCCTCTCCCCGCGTTCCCTACACCCGCCTGGCCGCCGAGGCCTTCAAGGGCCTGCTGGCCACCAGCAAGGCAGTGCATGACAGTTCGATCGATCCGACGTTGATGGAACTGGTATTCCTGCGCGTTTCGCAGCTCAATGGCTGCGGCTACTGCATGGACATGCACGGCACCGCGCTGCGCAAGGGCGGCATCGAACCGCGCAAGCTGGATACGCTGCCCGCCTGGCACGAAAGCCGCTTCTTCGACGACCGCGAGCGCGCGGCGCTGGGCTGGGCCGAGGCGCTGACCCGGTTGACTGATGGCGCACCGTCGCAGGCGGCGTTCGATGCGCTGGCACCGCACTTTGATGAGAAAGGCATCAGTGACCTGAGCATGGGCATTGCAGTGATCAATGCCTGGAACCGGCTGGGGGCCGGGCTGTTGCCGCCGCTGCCCTGATTTCCCGCCCAAACGGGCCCTTCCGCTGCGAAGGGCCTTGATCCGGCCGCGCTGGCCTCTACTGCAGCAACTGCATCTGGCCGATGATCGCGGCATTCACCTCGCCGCGCAGGGGGGAAGCGTCGTGCACAGGTCGATACTGGCCATCACGCACTTCGATGCCATAAGGGCGCAGCAGTATCGCCATCGATCCAAGCCGTACGCTGCGCGACGTCCATGATTCCACCAGCAACGGCCGCTGCGCGGGCAGCGGCCCGAAAAGATCCAGGCCGGCCGAATAGTCGCTGAAGGGCGCCGGGCAACCCAGCAGATGCCGCATCAGCGTGGGCGCCAGATCCATGTGACTGGTCACAGCAGGTTCGACCATCGGCGCCCGGCCGGGCCAGCGGATCAGTAGCGGAACCCGAGTCTGGTAATCACTGAAATTGCTGTTGTGCCCCCAGTCGTTCTGGCCGAGATCGTGGAACGATTCACCATGGTCGCTGGTGATGATGACGACCGTGTTGTCCGCCAGACCGGTGTGTTCCAGTGTCAGCAGTACATCGCCCAGCAAAGCGTCGGCTTTCAGCACGGCATTGCGGTAACGGTTGAACAGAGGGCCGGGGGCGGTGCGCCGCCCGACCCTGAGATGGTCGCCTGATCGCGCTTGCGGCAGGAATCGCCGTTCAGCGGCATCCGGCACGGCATAAGGCGTGTGAGCACTGTCCAGCAGCGCAAAGGCAAAGAAGGGGCGGGATGGATCGTGCGCCCGCAGGTCATCGCGCAGCTGTTCGATGACGTGTCGATCACGGCGGTCCTGCGGGGCATTGTCCGGAGCCGTGCGCAGCGGCGCATCCGTCTGCACGAACACCGCACGATCCAGCCGCGCGCCCTGCAGCGACGCACCGCCATACAGATGGAACTGGTAGTTGGCGCGGGCAAGCTGCTCCAGCAGCACGGGCCCGCGACGATGGTGAATCATCGTATCGGTGTGAAGCGCTGGCAGGCCGTAGAACAGACCGAACATGCCATGCATGGTGTTGTTTCCGGTGCTGTAGTGCCGGTCGGCACGCCAGGCCTGCTCGGCAAACCTCGACAGGTGGGGCATCTGTTGCGGCGAAAGCATGTCAAAGCGTAGCGAGTCGACCACCAGCAGCATTACATTCGGCGCTGACGGCGCCTGGCAGTGCAACGTTTTGCGCGGGTAGTTCAGCGCCGAGGCGGTTGCGGCACCTGCCTGCAGGCGGTCGTCGGCCGAAGCCGGGCCGGCCAGCCCCCATTGCGTCATCGTCCGGCGCGCGGTGGCGGTTTGCACCCATGGCACCCCCTGCACCGCAGCCAGCACAGCCCCCCCCTGGTTGGCGTCGTACCAGATCGCCATGCCCTGACTGACAATGAGCATGGGCAAGATTCCCAGCAACCAGCGTGGGCGTAACGCCCAGCGCCGGACCCATGATGATTGCAGCAGGCGCACCGCTCCCCACTGGGACACCACGATGGCCGTCACGGCCACTGCCATGGCAAGCCAGGCAGACACCGGCAGACCGAGCTGTTGCAACAATCCACCCTGCACCAGCAGCACCAGCACCAACCCGTTCAAGTGGAACCCGAACAGCTGGTACACACGCGAATCAACCAATACCAGCAACAACCAAGCGCTGGACAACGCCATCGTGAGTGGCACCGCCACTGGGCGCAGGGTGCGCCGCTGCAGGCATGCCCAGCCCGGAAGACAGCACATCAGCGCCGCCAGCCCAAGGTGCGAGATCGCCATAAGTGACACGAAAACGCGGCCATCCCACGTTGCCGGCCACTGCAGACTGCACAGCGTGGGCAGCAACGTGGCCACGGTAAGCACTACGACGTACAACGGCACCCATCCACGGGCGGACGGGGGCGCAAACACGGTACGGTTCTGCATGGTGTGAGGATCGAAGAACAAGCTCTCGACCCTAGAAGCCACGCTTCACGCGATTAATAGGAAAACTTGCAAATTCACGCGGTACCCCCAGCGTCCGCATCCCTGTTGCGCTTGCATTCAGCGCTGCATGCCCTGCATCGCGACGTTCACGCCCCCACAGCGCACAATGGTGCCATGCCTGCCGCTGCCGCCAAGAAACCCAGCCTGCGCCAACGCTTCAAGGCGATGCGCAACCTGCCGCCGTTCCTGCGCCAGGTGTGGCAGACCAGCCGCGCACTGACCCTGGCCAGCCTCGGCCTGCGCCTGATCCGTGCGCTGCTGCCGGTGGCGATGTTGTACGTCGGCAAGCTGATCATCGATACCGCCCTGCACCTGAGCCAGCACGGAGCCGGTTTTCCGCCGATGGGCGAGGCACTGTCCAGCGGCCTGCTCAATCCACTGCTCGGCCTGCTGGCACTGGAATTCGGCCTGGCGATCGCCTCGGACCTGCTCGGTCGGCTGGTCAGCTACGCCGATGCGCTGTTGTCGGAGCTGTTCGCCAACGCCACCAGCGTGCGCCTGATGGAACATGCGGCGACCCTGGACCTGGAGGATTTCGAGGACCCGGACCTGCAGGACAAGCTGGACCGCGCACGGCGCCAGACCATGGGCCGGATGAACCTGATGAGCCAGCTGTTCGGCCAGGTGCAGGATGCGATCACCGTTGCCAGCCTGGCCGTCGGCCTGCTGGTCTACGCACCGTGGCTGATCCTGCTGCTGGCGCTGGCGCTGGTGCCGGCCTTCATCGGCGAGTCGCACTTCAATGCGGCCGGCTACAGCCTCAACTTCCTGTGGACGCCGGAGCGCCGCCAGCTGGACTACCTGCGCCAGCTCGGTGCCAGCGTGGAGACGGCCAAGGAAGTAAAGATCTTCAACCTGCACCGGTTCCTGGTCGACCGCTACCGCAGCCTGTCGGCGGCACTGTTCCTGGCCAACCGCGCGCTTGCCCGGCGGCGGGCGTTCTGGGGCACGCTACTGGCCGCGCTGGGCACGCTGGGCTACTACACCGCGTATGCGTATATCGCCTGGCGCACGGTGCGTGGCGATTTCTCGATCGGTGACCTGACCTTTCTCGCCGGCAGCTTCCTGCGCCTGCGCCAGTTGCTGGAAGGCCTGCTGATCGGGTTCTCGCAGGTGGCCAGCCAGGCGCTGTACCTGGACGACCTGTATTCGTTCTTCCAGATTGAACCGGAAATCCACTCGCGCCAGGACGCGGTGCGCGTGCCGCAGCCGATCCGCGAGGGCTTCGTGTTCGAGGACGTGGGCTTCCGCTACCCCGATGCCGAGCAATGGGCCGTGCGCCACCTGGATTTCCACCTGCACGCGGGCGAAGTACTGGCGCTGGTCGGCGAGAACGGCGCGGGCAAGACCACCCTGGTCAAGCTGCTGGCACGCCTGTACGAACCGGACGAAGGCCGCATCCTGCTGGATGGGCGCGACCTGCGCGACTACGACCTGGACGACCTGCGCGCCAATCTGGGCGTGATCTTCCAGGATTTCGTGCGCTACAACCTCAGTGCCGGCGAGAACATCGGTGTCGGCCAGGTCGAAGCGATGGACGACCGCGCGCGGATCTCCGATGCCGCCCGCCGCGGCATGGCCGAGGAAGTGATCGCTGCCCTGCCCGGCGGCTATGACCAGCAGATCGGCCGCCGCTTCCAGCAGGGCGTGGACCTGTCTGGTGGGCAGTGGCAGAAGATCGCCATTGCCCGTGCGTGGATGCGCGATGCACAGGTGATGATCCTGGACGAGCCCACCGCGGCACTGGACGCCCGCGCCGAGTTCGARGTGTTCCAGCGGTTCAGGGAATTGGCGGATAATCGTACGGCAGTGCTGATTTCCCACCGCTTCTCTTCAGTACGCATGGCCGACCGCATCCTGGTGCTGGCCGATGGCCGGATCGAAGCCAGCGGCACGCACGAGCAGCTGATGGCACAGGGCGGCCGCTATGCCGAACTGTTCGAACTGCAGGCGGCCGGTTATCGCTGAGAACGCCTCTCGTTCCGCCTAATGAGAACCTGTCTCATTTGAGATAGAATTGTCCCGACGACTTCCGATAGATACGCCCATGTCCTCCGCTTTCGGCGCCGAAACGGTGCTTGAGGTCCGCCACTGGACCGACGCCTACTTCAGCTTCACCCTCACCCGTGACAGCGGTTTCCGCTTCGAGAACGGCCAGTTCGTGATGATCGGCCTGGAGACCGATGCGCGGCCGCTGCTGCGCGCGTACTCCATCGCCAGCGCCAACTGGGAAGAACAGCTGGAATTTTTCAGCATCAAGGTGCAGGACGGTCCGTTGACCTCGCGCCTGCAGCACATCAAGCCAGGCGACAAGGTACTGGTCGGCAGGAAGCCCACCGGCACCCTGCTGATCAGCGACCTGCACCCGGGCAAGCACCTGTACCTGCTGGGCACCGGCACCGGCCTGGCACCGTGGCTGTCGGTGATCAAGGACCCGGAGACCTACGAGCGCTTCGACAAGGTGATCCTGTGCCACGGTGTGCGCTACGAGAAGGACCTGGCCTATCGCGATTATTTCGAGAAGGAACTGCGCGAGCATGAGTTCCTGGGCGAAATGGTCGGCGACAAGCTGCTGTACTACCCGGCGGTGACCCGCGAGCCGTTCCCGAACCAGGGCCGCCTGACCTCGCTGATGGAAAGCGGCGAGATGCAGCGCACGCTCGGCCTGCCCGAGCTGAACCCGGAAAACGACCGCGCGATGATCTGCGGCAGCCCGCAGATGCTGGCCGACCTGCGCACCGTGCTGGACAGCCGTGGCTTCCAGACCCCCCCGCTACCGGTCACAACATCGCCTCGATGCCGCCGCGCAGCTGCTCCGGCTTGGTGGTCGGAGCATAGCGATCCACCACCTGGCCTTGGCGATCGACCAGGAACTTGCTGAAGTTCCACTTGATGCGGGCGATACCCAGCAGCCCGCGCTTCTGCTGCGACAGCCATGCCCACAGCGGGTCGGCACCCTCGCCATTGACCTCGATCTTCTGCGACAGCGGGAAGCTGACCGGGTAATCGATCGAACAGAACTGGCGGATCTGCGCGGCATCGCCCGGCTCCTGCGCGCCGAACTGGTTGCAGGGAAATCCGATCACCACCAGGCCGCGATCACGATAGTCCTGCCACAGCTGTTCCAACCCGGTGTACTGCGGGGTAAAGCCACAGCGGCTGGCCACGTTGACCAGCAGCAGCGGACGGCCCTGGTACTGCGCCAACGCCTGCGGCTGGCCTTCAAGGTCGCGGAAGCTGAAATCGTAGGCAGTGGTCATGGCGGATGGCCGTGGGCGGTGATTGCATGGTACCCGGGCAGCCGCCCAGGGGGTGGCCCTGCTGCGGAGCGGCTTTGCCAACATGCCTTTTGACACAAGTGCGGGCGCGCCGGGCCGGGTTACCCTCGGGCCCTTGTTTGCCTTACCGGAGTATCGACCTTGACCACCCGCCTTGCCCTTGCCGTGGCCATGACCCTCGGCCTTGCCCTGCCCGCCTATTCGGCCAGCGCCGCCGCCCCGGCCGCCGCTGCCAATGCCCAGCAGGCCAATCCGTTCTTCGCCGACAGCCCGCTGCCGCTGCATTTCCCGCAGTTCGACAAGATCAAGGACAGCGACTTCGCCCCGGCCTTCGACGCCGGCATGGCGCAGCAGCTGAAGGAAGTGGAGGCGATCGCCAACACCAAGGCCAAGCCGACCTTCGACAACACCATCATCGCCCTGGAAAAGAGCGGTGACACCCTGGACCGCGCGACCACCGTGTTCTTCAGCCTGGTCGGCGCCGACACCAACGACACCCGCAAGAAGCTGCAGGCCGACTATTCGGCGAAGTTCGCCGCGCACAGCGATGCGATCGCGCTGAACGGCAAGCTGTTCGCACGCATCCAGGCGCTGTATGACAGCCGCACCACCCTGGGCCTGGACGCTGAAGGCGTGCGCCTGGTCGAGAAGTACTACGACAACTACGTGCGCGCCGGCGCCAAGCTGTCCGAGGCCGACAAGACCAAGCTGAAGGAAATGAACGCCGAGCTGGCCAACCTCGGCACCAAGTTCAGCCAGAACGTGCAGTCGGAAGTGAACGCTTCGGCGATCACCGTCAACGACGTCAAGGAACTGGACGGCCTGTCCAAGGAGCAGATCGCCGCTGCCGCCGAAGCCGCCAAGGCCCGTGGCCTGGACGGCAAGTACGTGATCACCCTGCTCAACACCACCGGCCAGCCGCCGCTGACCAACCTGGCCAACCGTGCCCTGCGCCAGAAGATCTACGAAGCGTCCACCACCCGCGGCAGCCGCGGCGGTGAGTTCGACAACACCGCGCTGGTCGCGCGCATCATGCAGCTGCGCGCCGACAAGGCCAAGCTGATGGGCTTTGCCAACTTCGCCGCCTACAACCTGACCAACCAGACCGCCAAGACCCCTGAAGCGGTCAATGCGATGCTCGGCAAGCTGGCCCCGGCAGCGGTGGCCAACGCCAAGCGCGAAGCCGCCGACCTGCAGGCAATGATCGACCAGGAACAGAAGGCCGCCGGCAAGCCGACCTTCAAGCTGGAGCCGTGGGACTGGGCCTTCTACAGCGAGAAGGTGCGCCAGGCCAAGTACAACTTCGACGAATCGCASCTGAAGCCGTACTTCGAGATGAAGAACGTGCTGGAGAACGGCGTGTTCTTCGCCGCCAACCAGGAATTCGGCCTGACCTTCAAGCAGCGCACCGACCTGCCGGTCTACCACGATGACGTCACCGTCTATGACGTGTTCGATGCCGACGGCAGCCAGCTGGCGATCTTCATCTTCGACCCGTACGCACGCGCCTCCAAGCGCGGCGGTGCGTGGATGAACTCGTACGTCTCGCAGTCCAAGCTGACCGGTTTCAAGCCGGTGGTGGCCAATCACCTGAACATTCCCAAGCCGCCGGCCGGCCAGCCGACCCTGCTGACCTGGGATGAAGTGAGCACCACCTTCCACGAGTTCGGCCATGCCCTGCACGGCATGTTCTCGAACGTGAAGTATCCGTACTTCTCGGGCACCGCGGTGCCGCGCGACTTCGTCGAGTTCCCCTCGCAGGTCAACGAGATGTGGGCCGACAATCCGGCCATCCTGAAGAACTACGCCAAGCACTACCAGAACGGCTCGGCAATGCCGCAGGCACTGCTGGACAAGGTGCTGGCCGCGGCCAAGTTCAACCAGGGCTTTGCCACCACCGAGTACCTGGGCGCCGCCATGCTCGACCAGCGCTGGCACCAGATCGGCCCGGACCAGGTCCCGGCCGCCAAGGACGTGATGGCCTTCGAGCGCGCCGCGCTGGAGAAGGACGGCATCTACTATGCGCCGGTTCCGCCGCGCTACAGGACCCCGTATTTCAGCCACATCATGGGCGGCTACTCGGCCGGCTACTACGCCTACATCTGGTCGGAAGTGCTCGACGCCAACACCCAGAAGTGGTTCCGCGACAACGGCGGCCTGAGCCGCAAGAACGGCGACCACTTCCGCGCCACCCTGCTGTCCAAGGGTGGCAGCGTGGATGCGATGCAGCTGTTCCGCGATTTCGCCGGGCACGAGCCGCAGATCGAACCGCTGCTGGAAAAGCGTGGCCTGACCGGCACCGGCAACTGATCGCCGGCACCGCATAGCGTGAAACGAAAACCGCCCGGGAGACCGGGCGGTTTTTTTGTACGCCATCCACGCATTGCGTGGATCTACCGCAGGGTTGCGTGATCCCAGTAGATCCACGCCATGCGTGGATGCTCTTCCAGATCATCGCGGCGCCACGTATCCCCCGGGCACGCCCTCCGGCGACAGCACCAGCTGCCACAGCTGCGCATGCCGGCAGCGGAAGCTGGCCATCGATCCGGCCAGATAGAAGCGCCACATGCGCCGGAAATGCTCGTCATAACGTGCGTCCAGCCGTGGCCACGCCGCTTCCACGTTGCGCCGCCAAGCCTGCAGCGTCAGGTCGTAGTCGGTACCGAAGTTGTGCCAGTCCTCCAGCACGAAGCGCCCTTCGAACGCCCGGCTGATCTGCACCGCCGACGGCAGCATCGAATTGGGAAAGATGTAGCGGGCGATCCACGGATCGGTGCGGTGACGCGAAATGTTGCTGCCGATGGTATGCAACAGCAGCAGTCCCCGCGGCGAAAGACAGCGCCGGGCCACGTCGAAAAAGCTGTGGTAGTTCTTGTCGCCCACGTGTTCGAACATGCCGATCGAGAAGATCGCATCGAAAGGTTCATCAAGTTCGCGATAGTCCTGCAACCGGATCTCGATCGGCAGGCCAGCGCACAGCGTGCGGGCGAAGTCGGCCTGCTCCTGCGAGATGGTGATGCCCACGCCACTGACACCGTATCGTTCGGCGGCGAACTTCAGCGCCTCGCCCCAACCGCAGCCGATGTCCAGCACGCGTTGCCCGGGACGCAGCCCCAGCTTGCGGCACACCAGGTCCAGCTTGGCTTCCTGCGCGCCATCCAGATCGTCGGCATTGCGCCAGTAACCACAGCTGTAGACCAGGCGCTGGCCGAGCATCGCCTGGTACAGGTCATTGCCAAGGTCATAGTGGCGGCGGCCGACTTCATAGCTGCCCGCCCCGGACTGCAGGTTGAACAGGCGCGCCTTCAAGGCGTCGGCCACCTCGCGCCAGCCGTGCACCCGTTCGTCCAGGTGCGCCTGCATCAGGTGGTACAGGAACTCGTCGAGGACGTTGGCATCCCACCAGCCGTCCATGTAGCTCTCGCCCAGGCCGAGTGAGCCGTGCGCGATGACCCGCGCGAAGAAGCGCGGGTCATGCACCTGGATATCCTGCGGCCGGGTTCCATCGATCTGGACCCCGGCCTCGTGGAGCAGGCCGGTGACCCGCTCCTGCAACCCTGTATCCACGTCACCTCCTCGTCTACGGTTACCCGCGTGCGAACAGCTCCACGTAGTCCTTGGCCACGTGTGGCAACAACACCGAAGCCGGCACATCGGCGGTCTGGGTGCCGTCCGAGTATGGACCCACCTGGTAGGGCGGGAACACGAAGCGCAGCGCGGTGATCTGTCCCTTGTCGTCGGTCAGCGGCTGGAACTGGCTGAAGTTGTCGGCCTGCGGACCGGTGCCGTCGGCGATCATCCGCGAGGCGTTGCGCAGCGATTCCTGCAGCTGCGACGGGTCCATGTCCTCGCCGCTGAGGCGGGTGGCCACACGCTCGCGCAGCTGGTCGGCGACGAAATCGCTGATCGCTTTCCAGCCCTTGGCATCGGCCACCAGCTTGTCGGCGCTCAGCATCTGCTGCTGCGCCGGCAGCCACACGAAACGAGCCACCAGCGGTTCGCCATGGGCGCCGCCGGTGTAGCGGCTGCCGTCGGCACTGACCACCACCAGCTGCGGCGTCTCCAGCAGCTTCTCGAAGCTCAGCGACAGCTCRTAGGGCATGGTCGGCTTGTCGTTGCCCAGCCCGTCCAGCGCCTGCTGCAGATCGCTGCGGGCGGAGGTGGCATAGGCCTGCAGCGCGCGTGCCAGGCCCGGATAACGATCGATGCCCGCCGGGTAGCTGATGCCAACCACTTCACGTTCGTTGTTCTCGATCACATCGCGCAGATCCAACGGCGCTTCCGCCGCGGGTGCCTCGGCGGTGCCGGTGGTTTCGGCCGCAGGTGCGGCATCGGTGGCCGGAGCCGCCTCGTTCTCGCGCTGGCAACCGGCCAGCAACAGCACGCCCATAGCGCCGGCCAGCACGCTGGCGTGCAGTGGCCGGTTGTTTCCAATCTTCATCGGGATCCCCTGTTCATGTTCATGCATCATCGCCTGCCTTGGCTGAAGGGTGGCCCGCTGGATTCAGCCCACAAGCAGATCGTGGTACTCCTCGTGCCGCTGCAGGAAGGCCTCGGCATAGGCACATGCCGGCACCACCTTGTACTTCTGCTCACGGGCGAAACGCAGTGCGACCCGGGTCAGCTCACCGGCAATGCCGCGGCCGGCGATCGGCTCGGGCACTTCGGTATGGGTGATGACCATCCGCCTGCGCTTGATCTGGTACTCCAACAGTGCCACCTGCCCACGCACACGGGCGGTGAAACGGTGATTGACCTGATCGTGTTCGACCTCGTAAGCCAGACCGGGGGGCGTGACCGAAGCCATGGGACTGTCTCCTGCGGCGACTGCGTGGATGGTGCGCACGYGGGCGCCATGATCGCGTGAAGCCTGAACAGGGACAAGTCTGCGCCCGTTGCGTCAGTTGTTGCCCTCAAGCTTCAGGCCAACCGGCCGCTAACCCCTCTGCAGGGGTGCGCCAGCCTGGCATGCCCCTTGCGACAGTTGACCAAGCGATCTGCCGTGGAGGCCCGTGATGCACCCCAGCGATTCCCAATCCGATACCGATCACGCCCTGCTGGAGGGCCTGCTGCAACTGGCCGTGGAGGGACAGACCGAAGACCAGGCGTTCCAGAGCATCGGCGAGGAAGTGTTCTCCCGCCTGCTCGATACCTACGGTCAGCAGACCCGGGCCTGACCCGGAGCGGGGCCGCGGCCCCGGGGGTCGGATCCAGTGGATCCGACCCCGGCCACCCTCAGCCGCCGCCGAGGCGGAAGGTCGGGTTGGACAGTTCGCGCAGGAAGTGACTGAAGATGCTCGGCTGCATGGCCAGCATGAAGATCACGCCGAACGCMGCACCGGCCAGGTGCGCGCTGTGGTTGATGCGRTCRCCRCCSCGCTTGTCCATCCAGATGCTGTAGCCGACGTAGAACGCGGCATAGACGATCGCCGGCGCCGGGATGAAGAACACCAGGATGATCGACCACGGCTTGATCAGGATGAAGGCGAACAGCACCGCCGACACCGCSCCSGAYGCMCCSAGGCTGAGGTAGYTSGGGTTCTTCTGGTTCTTCAGRTAGCTSGGCAGGATCGASACCAGCAACGCACCSASRTAGAACGCCGGATAGRYCAGRTAGCTGCCGGTCAGCTGCACCATCACGCTCTCGATGAACCCCCCGAAGAAGAACAGGGTGATCATGTTGAAGATCAGGTGCGACCAGTCGGCATGGATGAAGCCGTAGGTGATCAGGCGGTCGTACTGGCGGTGGCGATCCACCGCCGGCGGCCACAGGATCAGGCGGTCGGCCAGCTTGCGGTTGTTGAACGCCATCCACGACAGGATGGCGGTGATGGCGATCAACAGCAGATTGACGGGGGTCATGTCAGGCTCAGGCGGTGCGGTAGTTGTCGACCATACGATAGCGTCGTGCATACCAACCAAAGGCCAACGCCGCGATGAAGGCGAAGCCGGCGAAGAAGAACATCAGGAATGCCGCCTCGCTCAACCCGGTCCCCGCGATCTGGTGGGTCACCGTCTCGTTGCGTACGGCCGCATTGGACAGCAGCACCCACAGGTTGCCGATGGTGGTGGTCAGGTTCCAGAAGCTCATCACCACGCCCTTCATCGCCTGCGGGGCCTGGCTGTAGGCGAACTCCAGGCCGGTGGCCGAGACCAGCACCTCACCGAAGGTCAGCAGCGCGTACGGCAGCATCTGCCAGAAGATSGACATCGCATTGCCGCCATCCATCACCACCTGGATGCCACCCACCACGATCCAGGCCAGGCCGCTGAAAGCGATGCCGGCGGTCATCCGGCGCAGCGCGGTGGGCTCGAAACCGAAGCGGCGCAGGGCTGGGTACAGCACCAGGTTGTTGAACGGAATCAGGATCATCACCAGCAGCGGGTTCAGCGCCTGCATCTGCGAGGCGGTAAACCAGCTCGGCATCTGCATCTGCTGGCCCTGCAGCACCCAGGTCGAAGCTTTCTGGTCGAACAGCGAGAAGAACGGCGTGGTCAGGGCGAAGATCACCAGCACGCGCAGCACCGAGCGCACGCCTTCCACGGCTTCGGCCGGATGCTGGCCGCGCGCGCGGTCCAGCTGCAGCCAGGTGCCACCACCGATGCCCGCGAGGATCGAGACCAGCGCCAGGCACAGGCAGATCACGATGCCGAGCGAGCCGATCAGGCCGAACGAGGCCACCGCCAGCACCAGGCCGAGCACGGCGATCACAAGGCCCGGACGGCCCTGGCCGGCCACCCGCGTGGTCAGCGCGGTGCGCACCACATTGGCGAACGAATGCGGGTCCTTCGGCGGCAACGGCACCAGCACGTAGCGCTTGCGGCCCAGCCAGAACACGAAGGTGGCGATGAACATCAGGATGCCCGGAATACCAAACGCCCACTGCGGGCCCCAGTTCTTCAGCACCAGCGGGATCAGCAGCGAGGCGAACAACGAACCGAAATTGATGATCCAGTAGAAGGCGTCGAAGACGATTTTGGCCAGGTGCTTGTTGCTCTGGTCGAACTGGTCGCCCATGAACGAGGCCACCAGCGGCTTGATGCCACCGGCACCCAGCGCGATCAGGCCCAGGCCGAGGAAGAAGCCGCCACGGCTGCCCTCGAACAGCGCAAGGCACAGATGGCCCATGCAGTAGACCAGGCTGAACCACAGGATGGTGTGGTACTTGCCGAAGAACTTGTCGGCCAGCCAGCCACCGAGCAGCGGGAAGAAATACACGCCGATCATGAAGCTGTGCATGATGTCCTTGGCTTCACCGGCACGGCCTTCGGCCGTGATTTCCTGCAGCAGCAGGGAGGTGATCAGGAACTGCACCAGGATGTTGCGCATCCCGTAGAAACTGAACCGCTCGCAGGCCTCATTGCCGATGATGTACGGGATCTGGCGCGGCATCTTTCCCTGGCCGGCGATGGGGGCGACTGCGTCGTGGCTCATCCTGTAAGGCATTCCTGCAAAACGAAAGGCGCAAGAGTACCGGAACCTGTGCGTGCGAAGCACGCTGCAGGGCTGCATGACAGGCGCGCCAAAGCATGGCAGGCATGTGCGGCCCTGCCGGAAGTCACGGAACCTGCACGGCAAAAGCGTAAACTTATCGTTATGCGCCCCCTCCCCTTTGCCCGCATTCTGTCCAGCTGCCTTGCCCTCATGCTGGCCGTGCCTGCATTGGCACGACCGCAGGCGCCGCCGGCCGCCGGCCTTGCCACGGAGGTGCGGCAATTGACCGTCGCCGCGCTGGAACTGCCCAGCCGTGATGAAGGGCAATGGAAGCAGCGCCGCGAACAGGTGCTGCAGCTGCTGACCGATCTGCAGCCGGATGTGATCTCGGTGCAGCAGGTCCTGCAGCAGCAAGGGCGCAACCCGGCCTGCTGGTTGGCCAGCCGGCTGCGCTACAGCTGCGATTTCGTYACCGCAGACCCGCCGAGCCAGCCGGTCCGGCATGGCAACGCGATGCTCAGCCGGCTGCCGGTCAGCGAGGACGGCGTCACCCTGCTGCATCCGCCGGGCACCTTCAGTGCCGCCGGCATGATGCGCCTGCGGCTGGGCGACAACGACGTCAACGTCTACGTCGCGCGCCTGCGGCCGGAGCCGGATGAGGCCACGGCCCGGCAGCATCAGACCAGCGACCTGATGACATGGATCGGCGCCACGGCCGAGGGCATGCCGAGCCTGATCGCCGGGGATTTTTCCGCAAGCACCGTCGAGCTGGTGCGCAGCACGCCCGGCTTCCAGCCGGCCCGGCGCAATCCCGGCGCACCGGCGGCCAGCGGCGGTGGCGCCAGTGGCCATGGGCTGGACGTGCTGTTCCAGGTCAAGCATTTCGGCGGCATCCGCCAGCAGGCGATCATGCTGCCCGCCGATGGCGACCTGCCCGGCCTGCGCCTGGGCGTGATGGCGACGCTGCGGCTGCAGGACGTGGCTGCCACCACCGAATGAGAACCATGAGGTTGCCGGCCAGCGGCCGGCACTACTGATGCGCAAACAAAAAAGGCCGGGGTCTCCCCCGGCCTTCTGTTGAAGCCGCCGGGCATGGCCCGGCGCTACCGTTCTCAGGCGATCGCTTCCTGGTAACGACGCTCGACTTCGTTCCAGTCGATGACGTTGAAGAACGCGCCGATGTATTCCGGACGACGGTTCTGGTACTTCAGGTAGTACGCGTGTTCCCACACGTCCAGGCCGAGGATGGGGGTGTTGCCTTCCATCAGCGGGCTGTCCTGGTTGCCGGTGCTCTCGACCACGACCTTCTTGTCCGGGGTCACGCTCAGCCATGCCCAGCCGCTGCCGAAACGGGTCAGCGCAGCCTTGGTGAAGGCGTCCTTGAACTTGTCGAAGCCGCCCAGGTCCTTGTCGATGGCCTTGGCCACGTCGCCCACCGGGTTGCCGCCAGCATTCGGAGCCATCACGGTCCAGAACAGCGAGTGGTTGGCATGGCCGCCACCGTTGTTGCGCACCGGACCCTGCAGGTTCTCGGGCAGCGACTTCAGCTTCTTCACCAGTTCTTCGACCGGCAGGTCAGCGTACTCGGTGCCTTCCAGCGCCGCGTTGACGTTGTTGATGTAGGTCTGGTGATGCTTGGTGTGATGGATTTCCATCGTCGCCGCATCGATATGCGGTTCCAGCGCGTCGTAGGCGTAGGACAGCTTGGGCAGGGTGTAGGCCATGATGCATCTCCTGATTGCGAGGGCACCCGACGGTGTCGGGCGTTGCGCGGTGAATGATGGGGACAGGCCGCCAGATTACCAAGGGGGATGTAAAGGAAATTGCGTCCTGCAGGTGAGCATGCCGGCAATTGYTACGCAGCGGTGACGCGGCGCGYGCCCTCATGCAGGGTGCAGCGCGCAGGCGCTACAGTGGGCGCACCACCCTCGCCTGCTCCTGCCCATGCGCAACCCCCGGCTGTTGATCACTGCCATCGTCCTGCTGCTGCTCGGCCTGGTCGTCAATCATTTCCTGCAGCGGCCGCCGCTGCCGCAGTTCGCGCCCGACCTGCAGGGCACTCCGGCGGCCAACGCACCGGCGCTGCGCAGCAACAGCGACAGCGACAGCGGCCTGCCCGGCTTCCTTCCGGCCGAGGCCCGCCAGACCATCGCGCTGATCCAGCGCGGCGGCCCGTTCCCGCATCGGCAGGACGGCAGCACCTTCGGCAACCGCGAACAACAGCTGCCACAGCGCCCGCGTGGCTACTACCGCGAGTACACCGTCGACACGCCCGGTGCAGGCAACCGCGGCGCGCGGCGCATCGTCACCGGTGGCAACCCGCCCGATGCCTGGTACTACACCGATGATCACTACGAATCGTTCCGCAGCTTCACCGTACCGCCCTCCGGAGAACGCCCATGAGCCACGATGATTTCGGCCTCGGCCTGCATGACATCAACAATGCCGGCGTCTACGCGATCGACAGCTCCGATATCAGCGCGCTGTCGGCAGCGATGCGCGATGCCGACCTGAAGGTGATCCGGATCGACCTGGAGGGCGTGGGCGACAAGCGCACCCTGCTGGCGCGGCTGGCCGCCCAGCTTGATTTCCCTGCCGGCTTCGGCGGCAACTGGGATGCACTGGCCGACAACCTGCGCGACCTGCAGTGGTTGCCTGCCCATGGCTATGCGCTGTTCCTGGCCGACGTCGATGCCCTGCGCGCCGGTGCAGGCAAGGAGTTCGACACGCTGCTGGACATCCTGGATGAAGCCAGCCGTGACTGGGTAGGTCGCGACGTCCCTTTCTGGGTGTTCCTGTCGCAGAGCGAATGACCTGGTAGAGGCCGACCTTGGTCGGCATGCACGTGAAGCGCATGGATCATCCACGCATGGCGTGGATCTACCCGGCGCAGCTGGATGCACAGTAGATCCACGCCATGCGTGGATGCGGCACCCTACCGGCTGCCGTTATCTTCCTGCAGCTCTTTCTTGAACGGGATATCCGGCGGCGGACGCGCCACTGCCGGCTGGTCCTGCATGTTCGGATCGGTGAGGCCACAGCCGCCACCGGCCTGCAGGATCGAGATCACGCAGGAAATCTTCGTGCTGGTACCCGGCAACGGAATCTCCATTGCCTTGACGCCCTTGCGCACCCACTCGGCGAGCAGCGATTCCTGCGGCACCCAATACTTGTCGAACGAGGTAGGCGTGTAGTCGTACGGCGGCCGCTTCAGCCATTTGCCGGACTCGGCGATGCGCTCCTTGCTCCACCCGTCGTTGGCCCCACCGGGTGCGCCACGCTCGGCCTTGCCGGCCCCGCCCTGGCCGGCCACGCGTACGCTGCCGTCAGCGTTGAACAGACCATCGCCCTTGCCCGCACTGGTTTGCGCGGCGCCCTGGTTGGCACCGTCGCGATTGCGGCTGGAGGCGCCCCAGTCGTCACCGCGGGCGGGCGTTGCCCAGTTGCCCGGGGCCGGTKCCGGACGGGCGCCCGCCTGTGCGGCGGCGGTACTGGTCGTCGCAGGGCGCGCCACGCTGGCGCTGTTCTGGGCCGAACTGCCGGCGGGTGCCGGCGTCGGCGTGGTCGCACTGCCTGCCGCAGTCGACGCGGCAGGTTGCGGAGCGGCAGCAACCTCCCGTTCGCGCACCTGCACCTCGCGCCCGGCAGGCGCACGCACCGTGGGCTCGCGCCCTGCGACGGTGGCCATGCGCACCTGCGGATCGGTCATCGCCTGCACTTCGCGCTCGCGCACCTGCACGTCGCGCTGCGGCACGCGTACCTGGATGTCGGTGGTGCGCATCGGCTGCGGCGCCACCGGCGCTTCGACCGTGCTGATTTCGCGCTCCTGCACCTGTACATCGCGCACGCGGGGAGCCTGCACTGCCACCTCGGGCGTGCGTACCGGCGTTGCTATCGGCGCAGCCTGTACCGGCTGCACGCTGCGCTCGCGCACCGTCGGAATGGTGTCGCGAGGCACGATGCTGACCTCGGTGCGCGGCAGTGCGACCGGCGGCACCACGAATTCGGCGGTCGCCTCTGCAACTTCGGTGGCCTGTACCGGCGAGGGCGGCGGTGCGGCCACCGGCGCCGGCTCCACCTCGGGCGGCGGCGGCACGCTTGCGGTCGGTGCCGTGGCAGCGGCAGTAGAAGACGGCGCAGGTGCAGACGGTTGCGGCCGGGGCGCTGTCGCCGCTCCGGCATCCTGGCCTGCGGCCATAGCACCGGCCTCCGCGGCGGCAGCCGCCTCGGCACCGGGCTGGTCGCCGCCGCCTTCCTGTGCAGCACGGCCGACGAATTCAATCTGCACGCGCTCACCCTCGCTGCCCTGCTCGTCCGGCGAAGACGTGCGGATCACCGCCACCCACAGCAGCAGCAGGAAGAACAACAGATGCAGCAACGCGCTGAGCAATGCCGAGGTCCAGCGCATCCAGCGCTGGTCACGCGGCGCCGGATCCCAGTCCTGCCAGAACAGGCGGCGCAGGGACGCCCATGGCCCCAGCGCCGGCAAGCGCCCCGGAGGCCCGGGCAGCGGCCGCGGCAGCAGCACTGCGATCACCTCGCGCGCGTGGAACGGACGCGGCAGCGGCGTCAGCGTCCGCAGCCAGATCGCCCAGCCGTACGGCAGGCCAGTGCTCTTCTCGAGGATGGGCGGTCGCTGCTGGCGCGCCAGCAGCAGGTCGATGAGTTGCTCGGCTCTGGGCAGAGGCACGCGTTGGCGATCAGGCGGCGTTGCCGCGCGGAATATACGGAGCGTGGCCGCTGTCGTGATCGGTAGCGTCACGCACCGCAGTCACCCCCGGCACACGGCCCATCAAGGTCTTCTCGATGCCCTGCTTGAGGGTGACGTCGGCCATGCCGCAGCCCTGGCAGCCACCGCCGAAGCGCAGCAGCACCACGCCGTCGGCCGAGACTTCCTGCACGGCGACCTTGCCACCGTGCGACGCGAGCTGCGGATTGACTTCGTTTTCCACCACCCAATGCACGCGCTCGACCAGCGAGGCGGCATCGCCGGGCGCTTCGCCCTTGATCCGCGGCGCCTTGATCGTCAGCTGCTGGGTACCAGCGGTACCGGGCACGATGTCGATCTCCGCGCCATCGAGCCAGCCAACGCTGCTTGCGTCGACATAGAGGGTGAAGCCATCACAGTCCACCGCCCACTCGTCGCCGAGCAGGTCGGTCGGCTCGGCGAACTCAAGCCGGGCATCGGCACGCGGGGTGCCAGGATCGACCGCACTCAAGCGCACGCCCATGCCGGGCACGCCCTCGCGTTCGATCAGCTTGCGGAAATGGGTCTGGGCAGTGTCGGAGATCTGGATCATCAGGCTATTCTAGCCAAGTAAGCGTCAGCCGCTCATTCGATTTATACACCGGCCGGCGCATTGTTCAGTCAACACGAGGTGGAGGAACCCATGGCCGACCTGATTCCGCTGGCACAGGCCCGTTGCGTGCCGCGCAAGGGCAGCGACCACAAGCTGGGCGAGGCCCGCCTGGCCGAACTGCTGCCGCAGGTTCCCGGCTGGGAGCTGGCCGAGGCCGGCCAGGCGCTGGTGCGCACGTTCCGCTTCAAGGATTACTACGCCACCATGGCCTTCGTGAACGCGCTGGCCTGGATCGCCCACGGCGAGGACCATCACCCGGACCTCGGCGTCCACTACGACCGTGCCGTCGTCCGCTACTCCACCCACGACGTGGGCGGCCTGAGCGAGAACGACTTCATCTGCGCAGCGAAGACTTCGGCCCTGACGGAGCAACTGAAATGAACGTGCGATTGCTGAGCCTGTCCCTGCTTGCCGTGACCGGCCTGGCCGGCTGCGGCACCTCCGAACCGCCGGCAGCACCGGCTGCCGCACCCACCGAAGTGGCTGCGGTGAAAACCCCGCCGCCGCAATACCCGCTGGAACTGGCCTGCACCGGCGTGGGCGGCACCAGCACCTTCAAGGTGGTGATCGGCACCGACGGCAAACCCAGCGAGGTCACCCTGCTGACCGGCGCGGGCAACCCGCAGCTGGACGATCTGGCAAAGACCGCCGTGCAGGGCTGGCAGTTCAAGGCAGCCACCCGCAATGGCGAGGCCGTACCGGCTACGATCCAGGTGCCGGTCAGCTTCAACCCGCCGCAACCCAAGCCGGACCAGTGCTTCGCCATCGAAGAAAGCCTGCGCCGCGGCGGCTGATCGCCTGCCGGTGACGAGGCCAGCCGACGCCCGCCTCGCCTTTGCCGCCCCGGCCCGTGCCGGGGCGATTGCTTGATGACAAGGAACGCGTCGGTACATGCTGCAGATTCCCCCCGAAAACATCTGGATCGCCCTGGCGGTCACCCTCGCTGCGGGCCTTGCCACCGCCATCGGCAGCCTGCTGGTGCTGTTCTCGCGTCGCCCCAATCCGCGCCTGCTGGCCTTCGGCCTGGCCTTTGCCGGCGGCGCGATGGTGTACGTCTCGCTGTCGGAGATCCTCAACAAATCCATCGCCTCGTTCGCGCTGGCCTATGGTGAACGCACCGGCTTCACCTACGGCACCCTCGCCTTCCTGCTGGGCGTGGTGGTGATCGTGCTGATCGACCACTTCATTCCCAACCCGCATGACAGCCTGGACAAGCAGGACCCGGCCTTCCGCGAGAACAGCCGCGAATACCTGAAGCGGGTCGCCCTGCTGACGTCGGTGGCGATCACCGCGCACAACTTCCCGGAGGGGCTGGCGACGTTCTTCGCGACGCTGGAGAGCCCGTCGGTGGGCATGCCGCTGGCCTTCGCCATCGCCATCCACAACATTCCCGAGGGCATCGCCATTGCGGTGCCGGTGTACTTCGCCACGCAGAACAAGTTCTACGCGTTCGCCGCCAGCCTGCTGTCAGGCCTGGCCGAGCCTGTGGGCGCGGCGATCGGCTATGTACTGCTTTCCGGCTCGCTGTCCCACGCCACGTTCGGCTGGGTGTTCGGCCTGATTGCCGGTGTGATGGTGTTCCTGGCGCTGGACGAGCTGCTGCCGGCGGCCAAGCGCTACGCCAAGGGCCACGAAACCGTGTATGGCCTGGTGGCCGGCATGGGTACGCTGGCGATCAGCCTGGTGCTGTTCAAGTGGTGAGGGATTTCCGGCCAACGGGCTGAGCCCCCCTCGCGGCTGGCGGAGCGAGATGCTGCGGTTGGGCCGGGCGAGGTGGGTATGCGGGGGACGCCGTAAACCCATCCATGGGGGCTTGGGCGCGCCATCCATGGCGCTTACACCCCCGCAAACCCACCTCGCCCGGCCCCTGACAGGCTACGTGCGTGCCAGCCGCGCGATGAAAGGATTAAAAACGAAGCCCGCGCTGCGCGCGTGAGTCGAGCGTGGCTCGACTCTGCAAAGGCTGCGTGCAGCCTGGGGTCTACGCTGCGGCTGTCGGGTCCGCCTTGTAGCGAGCCGAGCACCGCAGGTCCGGCGAGGGCGAAGAGGCGCGGGTGTTTGAGCGCAGCGAGTTCCGCGCCGCCCCTCGGCGGACCGAGGAGCACAGGGCACCGGCGCGCAGCGCTGGCTCGCGGATGGCGGCGTGTTTCTTTGGTTACTTTCTTTGCACGAGCAAAGAAAGTGACAAGCCCACTTATCGCAGGGAAACGACGGCTCCAGCCAAACGCCCGGCGCCGCCGAACCGCCCTTAGCGAAGTCGATCCAGCGCCTCGACCAGCTCATCGGCCAGCGGCGCGTTCAGCACATACGGGCTCTTGCCGTCGTCCAGCGCGAACTCCAGCGACGCGGCATGCAGGAACAGGCGCTTCAGCCCGATCTGCTCACGAAGCCGCTTGTTGACCGCAGGATCGCCGTATTTGTCGTCACCGGCTACCGGATGCCCCAGATGCTGGGCGTGCACGCGGATCTGGTGGGTGCGGCCGGTTTCGATGCGCACCTCGCAATAGGAATGGCCGCCCTTGCGCTCCAGCACCCGGAAATGGCTGATGGATTCCTTGCCGATCGCGTTGACCTGCACATGACGCTCGCCGCCCTGGCGCAGGCCCACGTGCAACGGCGCGTCGACCGTCATCACCCCGTCCGGCATGCGCCCGGCCAACAGGGTCAGGTAGCGCTTGCGGATACCGGCGCCGTGGTCTTCACGCAGCAGTGCCTGCAGCTCGCTCAGTGCCGAACGCTTCTTGGCCACGATCAACAGGCCCGACGTGTCACGGTCCAGCCGGTGGACCAGTTCGAGGGTCTGCCCGGGGCGCAGMGCRCGCAGGGTCTCAATGGCGCCGAAGCTGATGCCGCTGCCACCRTGGCTGGCSACGCCSGWCGGCTTGTTCAGCGCCAGCAGCCGGGCATCTTCGAAGACGATGGCCTGCTCCAGCCGACGCATGAACGCCTCGGGCGGACCCGCCTTGTCTCCCTCTTCGCTGAGACGAACCGGCGGTATCCGCACTTCGTCGCCGGCCTCCAGCTTGCGCTCGGCCTTGGCGCGGCCGCCATTGACGCGCACCTGGCCGCTGCGGACCAGCTTGTAGACCAGGCTGCGCGGGGCACCCTTGAGCTGGCCGAGCAGGAAATTGTCCAGGCGCTGGCCGGCGCGGTCGGCCGGAACGGTGATCATGCGCACGGAAGGCTTGTCGCCGGCCGGCTTGGTGGGGTCTTGTGCAGTCATCAGCCTGTTTATTCTGTTACACTCGGGGGGCGAGATAAGGGATTGATTTCGTTGGAAGTTACTCAGGGCCAGAAGCCCCGCTTCCGACGAATCCGGCACAGTGCGCGACCACCGCCCGCGGGGCGGCCATGTTAGCGGCTCACCGGCGTTCCCGGCCATCGCCGATTGCCTGACACGCAGTCGCGCTGAACATGTCCCGTGCGGCGCTCCAGCCTGGCTGACAGCTGCCTCCGGCCCTGCAACACCCAAAACCAGAAAATTGAAGCGCTCCCGCGGCCTGCCGTGGTGTCGTAGCGCTGGAAACCCAAGCCGCCCTCCCCGCGCTTGCGCGAATGGGCGGCGAGCCGTGTCCAGAGGCGAAACTCCATGGCGTTCCGCGCGGTAGCCGCTTGCGAGGAACGCAACAATGAAGCGAATGCTGATCAACGCCACGCAGGCTGAAGAGCTGCGTGTTGCCATCGTGGATGGCCAGTCGTTGTATGACATCGACATCGAGCAGCCGTCCAAGGAACAGAAGAAGTCCAACATCTACAAGGGCCGGATCTTCCGCATCGAGCCCTCGCTGGAAGCGGCCTTCGTTGAATACGGTGGTGGCCGCCATGGCTTCCTGCCGCTGAAGGAAATTTCCCGCGATTACTTCCAGGCCGGTGTCGACCACAACAAGGCCGGCATCCGCGAGCTGCTGAGGGAAGGCCAGGAAATCGTCGTCCAGGTGGACAAGGAAGAACGTGGCAACAAGGGCGCCGCCCTGACCACGTTCATCTCCCTGGCCGGCCGTTACATGGTGCTGATGCCCAACTCCCCCAGTGCCGGCGGTGTTTCCCGTCGCATCGAGGGTGAAGACCGGGCGGCCCTGAAGGACGCTCTGGACAAGCTGAACATCCCCGACGAAATGGGCGTCATCATCCGTACCGCCGGCGTTGGCCGCGATGCGGAAGAGCTGCAGTGGGATCTGGATTACCTGCTGAACGTCTGGCGCGCCATCGCCGAAGCAGCCCTGAGCAAGCCGGCCCCGTTCCTGATCTACCAGGAATCGCGCCTGATCGTGCGCGCCCTGCGTGACTACCTGCGCGCCGACATCGGCGAGATCCTGGTGGACACCGAGGAAATGTACGAGCACGCCAAGGAGTTCATGCAGCAGGTGATGCCGCAGACCCTGCGCAAGCTCAAGCATTACAAGGACGACATCCCGCTGTTCAACCGCTTCCAGATCGAATCGCAGATCGAAGGCGCCTACGAGCGCAACGTGCGCCTGCCGTCGGGTGGCTCGATCGTGGTCGACCAGACCGAGGCGCTGACTGCCGTCGACGTCAACTCCTCGCGCGCCACCAAGGGCAGCGACATCGAGGACACCGCGTTCCAGACCAACCTGGAAGCAGCCGAGGAAGTGGCCCGCCAGCTGCGCCTGCGTGACCTCGGTGGCCTGGTGGTGATCGACTTCATCGACATGGCCTCCAACAAGCACCAGCGCGAGGTCGAGAACCGCCTGGCCAACGCGCTGAAATACGACCGTGCACGCGTGCAGGTCGGCCGCATCTCGCGCTTCGGCCTGCTGGAAATGAGCCGCCAGCGCCTGCGCCCGAGCCTGGGCGAATCCAGCCAGATCGTCTGCCCGCGTTGCGACGGCCATGGCCGCATGCGCAGCGTCGAGTCGCTGTCGCTGTCGATCATCCGCGTCGCCGAAGAGCATGCGATGAAGGAGAACACCGGGCAGGTGCTGGTACAGGCCCCGGTGGAGATCGCCAACTACCTGCTGAATGAAAAGCGCGGCGCGCTGGGCGAAATCGAGAAGCGCCACGAGGCGCCGATCGTGATCGTTGCCGACGAACAGCTGCACACCCCGCATTACACCGTCACCCGCCTGCGCGACAACGAGCTGGGCGAGGAAAGCGGCAAGCCGAGCTACCAGCGTGGTACCCCGCGCAAGCTCCCGGTGCACGCGCTGACCAAGGGCCAGCTGAACATCCCGCCGCCGATGGTGACCCAGGTCAAGCACAACTCGCCCGCCCCGGTGCGCGAGGAAGTGGAACCGGTCGCCGCCCCGGCACCGGCACCGGTGGCCGCAGCGGCCCCGGCAGCCGCCGCCAGTGGCGGCGTCGTCGGCTGGCTCAAGCGCATCTTTGGCGGCGAGCCCGCTCCCGCTCCTGCGCCGGCACCGGCCGCACGCCAGCCGCAGCAGGATGGCGGTCGCCGTGACCGCAACAAGGATCGCAACAAGGACCGCAAGGACCGTCGCGAGGACAGCCGTGGCAACGGCGGCAATGGCAATGCGCAGCAGCAGAAGGACGGCGGCAACCGCAAGGACCGTGGTGAGCAGCGCAAGGATGGCCGCAACGGCGGCAACGGCGGCAACGGCAGCAGCCAGGCCAATGGCAATGGCAATGGCCAGCAGCAGCCGCAGCAGCAGGGCAAGCCGAAGGATGCCCAGCAGCCGCAGCAGCAGAACAAGCCGCGCAACGAACAGGGCCAGGGGCAGCAGCAGCCGAAGCTGAAGCAGCCGAGGCAGCCGCGCCCGCAGGACGGTGACAAGCCGGCCGAGAAGCCGCAGCGTGCCGCTGCCGAAGCCCCGACCGATGTCGTGACCGCTGCTGCTGCCGTGGCTACCACGACTGCGGTTGCGGCCACGGTTGCGGTGCAGGAAGAAAAGGCACTGGCACCGGCCGTCGCCACTGAAAACGTGGTCGACACCGTCGCGGCCGTGGACACCGCCGCAACGACCGATGCCGAGGTCGTGGTTGCGACCGGGGCTGCCGAGGATGCTGCGGCCGATGCCGCAGGCGATCAGACCGGCGAAGGCGCAACCCGCCGCCGCCGTGGCCGTCGCGGTGGTCGTCGTCGTCGTCGTGGTGGCGCCGAGAACGCTGCAGGTAGTGACGTACTGGGTGATGACCTGGACGACGGCGATGATGCCGAAGGCGAGGACAACGACGGCGATTCGGTCGAGCAGACCGCCCCGGCTTCGGTCGGCGCACCGGCAGCCGCCGTGCAGCCGTCGCGTTCGCAGCCGGAATTCGATTTCGATGACGAAGTCGAGCCGGCCGCCGCTGATGCCAGCAAGCCGGCACGTGCGCCGGTTGCAGTGGCTGCCGCGGTTGCCCCGGTTGCTGCCGTAAGCAGTGCCGTGGTCGAGGCAGCCGCTCCAGTGGCCGCCGCAGTGCAGACTCCGGCTCCGGTGGAAGCAGTCGCCAAGGTCGAACCGGCCCCGTCGCCGGTGCAGACCAGCATGCTGGATGCCATCGATGCAGCGACGCCGGTGCAGCCGGCGCCTGAAGCGGCTCCGGTGATCGAGGCGAAGCCGCCGGTGGTCGAGACCGCTGCTGCGATCGAAGCCGCTCCGGTCGCTGAACCTACCGCGGTGGTCGAAGCTGCACCGGTGGCCGAGCCGAAGCCGGTGGTGGCCGATGTTGCGCCGGTGGTTGAAGCTGCTCCGGCAGTCGAACCGAAGGCCGAGGTTGAAGTCGCCCCGGTCGCCGAGCAGCCGGCAGCCCCAGTGGCTGTCGAAGCCGCACCGGTGGACGCCGCTGCGCCGGTCGCCGATGCGGTCGTGCCGGCGCAGGTCGACCCGATCGCCGATGGCCATGCCGACGCTGCCGCACAGGCCGCTGACGCGCAGGCGTCGGAAGAAGACGAAGACGCCGGCAAGCGCACGCCACCGGTCGCCTGATCGATCCTTGATCGGCAACAACGAAACGGCGGGGATCGATGATCCCCGCCGTTTCTGTTTGTGACGTATCAGATGCCGTAGCGAACGCCTGCCGCGTCGCCACGCGAGGCCGCTATCAGGGCTTCGGCGCGAACTGCAGCCGGGTCCACACCCCGTAGTGATCGGAGGCCCAGCGGCCGCCGTCATCAGGCTGGTCGAACAGGATCTTCGCTTCGCGCGCGACCATCTCGTCCTGCTGGAAGAAGATGTGGTCGATSCGCGACGGCGCCTGGTAGTAATGGCGGTTGAGCGTGCTCACMYSSGCCAGSTCRKTGTTGACGTGCACGCTGCCGWAGCTGTCGCCGTAGTGGYTGCGCAGTTCGCTCAGATCGCCSGCATCSACCAGGGCGTTGAAGTCGCCGGCAATCACCACCGGTGCCCCCGCAGAACTGCCGGCGATGAAACGCAGCAGATCCTCGACTTGGCTGCGGCGGATGCGCTGGCCGGCGTCGTCACTGCGCTCGTTGAGATGGGTGGCATAGACATTGACCGGCCTGCCCTCCACGTCGATGCGCAGGTGGGCCACGGTGCGGTAGTCATCCAGCGGCAGCAGCAGGTGCTCGCCATGCGCCAGGATCGGGCGCCGGGTCAGCAGCGCATTGCCATAACGCTTGGGTGCACCCACCGGATCGGTGGACACGAATACGTACCGGTAGCCGAGCTGGCTGGCCAGCCACTGCGCCTGGTTGCGGACGTTGCGCTTCTGGATCACCTCCTGCAGCGCGACGGCATCGGGCTGCAGGCGCTTGAGCTCGGCCACGATCGTGCGACGACGGCTGGGCCAGTCCTCGCGGTCGTGGTGCAGGTTGAATGTGACCATGCTCATGCCGGGTTCGCCGACCGCTGTGGCCGCGCCAGCCGCGCTGGCCGGCTCAGCGGCTGGCGCCAGCCCGGGCAGGGCCAGCGCGATCGCCAGCCCCAGCGCGCAGAAACCGCGACCGATTCCGAGCGGACCTCGCATGCTTACTTTTCCTTGCGTTCGGCGCGGCGCACCGCGCTGGGCACATCGATCTCGACGCGTGCCGGCAACTGGTGCACATGCAGCTCGTTGTTGACCCATTCCGCCGCCTCGCCGTTGACCGTCGCCTGGCCCGGCTCGCCTGCATACGGCCATGGCAGCACCACGCCACCGGCCGGCGACACCAACCCGGGCTGCACTTCCAGCACCAGCTGCTTGTCGCTGCGCTGCAGGCGATAGTTGAGCTGCCCCTGCGGCGTGCGCAGGCCCTGCACGGCAATGCCCTCGCCCTGCAGCCACGCCACCGGGATACCGGCGGCCAGCACCAGCGCCTCATCCGCATCGCGGTTGTAGCCGAACATGTCCAGCGCCGAACGGACGAAGTCCGAGGCCACCCAGGCATGCGGCAGGTCACCCACGAAGAACGGCTTGCGCGGCGTGCGCGAGACGACCTCGGCCCACTGGTTCCAGGCCTGCGGCGCACGATCCTTGAAGAAGAACTCGGTGGCCTGCCAGGCACGATCACGCCATCCCAGGCGCACGAACGCGGCGACGTTGCGCCATTCGTACGGCGTGTAGTCCTTCCATTCGCGCTTGCCATCGCGGCGCGCGACGAATTCGTTCCAGTAACGCTGGAAGGTCGCGTCCAGCGCCTCCTGCGGCAACCGCCCCTGCTCGCCGCCCGGCGCCAACGCGATCGTGGTGGAGGTGGCGTCGAAGTCACCCAGCTCGGCCGAGCCCGGCAGGTAATCAATGCGGTGCTGCTGCATGGCCGCCAGCASCGAGGCCTGCAGGTCATCACGGAACTGATCGCGCGACTCGCTGATCTGCATCGCCTCGACCTTGCCCAGCTGCGCCGCCAGTTGCGCGGCGTCCTTGTAACCACGCAGCGCCCAGAAGTTGTCCCAGTACGAATGCATCGGCTTGGCCGAATAGCCCTCGTGGCTGATCGAGGCCGGCATCATCCCGTAGAAGGCAGGATTGCGCGCGCGGTTCTCCTCGGTGCGCTCGCTGCCGCGCAGTTGCTCCATGTAGCTGTAGGCGCCCAGCACATGCGGCCACATCTGCTCGAGGAAGGCCGTGTCGCCGGTATAGCGGCCGTACTCGGCGATGTTGTAGATCAGTTCGCCGTGGCTGTCGTTCTCCGGCACCGGGTCGCTGCCACGCGCATCGACGCAGCACGGCACCTTGCCGTTTTCAAACTGATAGGGCGCATACCAGGTCACGTAGTCACGCACGGCATCGCTGCGCCCCATCCGCAGCAGGCCTTCGGAGATCATCGCGCCATCGCGGATCCAGCTGCGTGCATAGGAGCGCGTACCGGGCTGCAGGCGCGGGCCGACCCGCGAGATCAGCATGTGCGCCACCGCGGTGCGCAGGGTTTCCACCAGCGGTTGGCCGGCGGCGGGCACCTGCAGGGTCACCACGCCCAGCTTGTCGCGCCACATCGTCGCCACCTGCTGCTGTGCCTTGGCCACGTCCAGCGCCTGCGGCGCCCAGCTGCCGGTCTGCGGCAGCACGATCGCCACCTCGCGGCTCTGCCCGGGTTCGAGCTTGATCGTGTACAACAGTGCGCCGGACGCCATGCCGGTCGGGTCCTTCACCGCAGTAGTGCCGGGCAGCTTGCCGCTGGCCAGGTGCATCGCATCCAGTTTGCCGTCGAAGCTGCTGGCAAAGCGCGCATCCGGTACCTGCAGGGGATACAGCCGCGGTTCGCCATTGATGCGCACCAGCTGCTCGCCCACGTCCAGGCTGTCGATGCGGCTGAAGCCGCCCACGGTGTTGAGGAACTGGGTGGGTGGATTGACCTGCCACGGGCGGATCGCCAGGGCCAGGGTGTATTCGTGCGCGACCTTGTCCGGATTGCTCAAGCGGTAGCGCCCGATCAGCTGGGCGCGTTCGGGCGTGCCCTGCACGAAGCTGGTCACCGACAGGCCGGCCTTCTCGTGCACCCAGTCGACCGTGGCGATCGGCAGGTAACGATCCTGCAGCGACTGGCTGATGGCAACGTTCGACCAGTCAAGCAGCTTGCCGTCGAGGCGGATGAACGGCTCGATGCTGAAGCTGCCCTTGGCCGGCTCCAGCGCACCGTCCTCGCTGATCAACGCCTGTTCCTGGCCACCGTCCAGGCCAAGCAGCGTCCAGTACGGTTGCTCGCCAACGTAAGCGCGCGGCAATGCGCCACGCGGCAGGTCGGCCGCCACCGAGGACAGGAAGGCATTGGGAGTCGCGGCGAACGCCAGCGGCTTCAGGGTGATGTCACGGATGCCGTAGCGCCAGTTCGGCCCGCCCTGCAGGTCGAAACGCACGTAGCGCGCATCGGTGTCGGGCAGTGCCAGCCAGTCCCGGCCTCCGGCACCTGCGGTCACTTCGCGCACGGTACGCCAGTCACGGCCATCCTCGGAGATACGCACGGTGTAGCGGTTCGCTTCCAGGCTGGGCAGCCAGTCGATCACCGCACCGCCGATCTCGCGGCTCTTGTGCAGGTCCAGGCTGATGGTCTGCTGCTTGACCCCACCGCTGATCCAGAAGGTATCGGACTTGCCGTCGATCATCCGGTCCTGCAGCGCGGTTGCGGTATCGGCGATCACCGAGGGCCGCAGCGCCGAATCATCCTGCGCGGGCAGCCCCTGCAGGGTCAGCTTGTCGAAGCACACGGTACCGCGACCGCCGACCTTGCTGTAGACCGTGAATTCCATCGACGCGCTGCGCGCCATGTCCTTCTCTGGCGATGGCCCCCAGGCCTTGTCGATCTGCCGGCGGCGGTACTCCACCGGCGTCCACGCCTTGGGGAAGGCATAACCGGGGCGGTTGACCCACCACACGTTGTCGCCGCTGGCGTCGATCAACTTGAACTGCAGGTCATTGGACGGCGAATCACCGCGCAGCTGGAAGCCGAAACGATAGTTGGCCGGGTACTCGATGTTCAGTGGACGACGGATGCCGACGTAACCGGAGACCTCATGGAAGTCGTAATCCAGGCACAGCGCGCGGCCACCGCCAGCGCCACTGACCGGCCGCAGCGAGCCGCTGACCTGGTCGGACAACACCAGCTTCCAGGCGCTGATGTCGTCGAAATCATCCAGCACCTTCGGCGCGGGCAGCGCCGGTGGTGCGGCGATCGCCAGGGAAGACCACAACAGGCCCAGTCCAACGGCGATCGCACGCATCATCCCTTCACACTCCCCAGCAACAATCCTTGGATGTAGTACCGCTGCAGCACCAGGAACAGCGCCAGCACCGGAACCACGGTGACCACTGCGCCGGCCATCATCATTTCCACGTCCATGATGTGTTCGCGCGAGAGGGTGGCCAGGGCCACCGGCAAAGTGTAGTGCTCCTGGTCGGTCAACAC